>WLES01000002.1 GCA_009704155.1 Actinomycetota bacterium
AACTCGCGGCGCGATGCGCTCGAGAACCACCACGTCACGAGTACAACCGGAATCATGGCGAGCGCGAGGGGAATTCCACTGACGGGGTCGATTGAGACGAGTGCGATTGCGGTGAACACCAGATAAAGGAGTCCTGACACAAGGCTGCTGAGCCCCCCGTTGAGAAGCTCGCCGAGAGTGTCAATATCGCTCGTTTGCCTTGCGATGATTCGACCAGAGGTGTAGCGCTCGTGAAACTCGAGGCTCAACCGTTGCGAATGGGCAAAAATGCGTCGACGCAATTCACCGAGCACGTCCTGGCTAATCTCCGTAGACCATCTCGTATAGAGGGCAAGGAATCCCGCTGCACCAATTCCGGTGAGTGCAAACCCGGCCACAATGAGCACGATCGGCATGAAGTCCCCGCGCTCAATAGCAGCAGGCAATCCCGTGTCGATCCCACGAGCAATCAGCGTTGGGCCAGCGACTTGAAGAGCGGTGCTCACCACAACGAGAGCGGCTGTCCACCCGAAACGCGCTTTGTGGGGTGCAATCAAGTCCCGAAGGAGCGCGATTGAACGTGCCCGAATGTTTTTGTTCTCGAGCTTGTTGAGGTCTTGGCGGTCTTCACCGGTTACGCCCGTTGTTGTCACGCTGTCACCTCCGTTGAGATGAATTTGCCGTCGGCGTCGAGCGAAGAGATCACGTGACGGTATCGATCCGAAGTCGCAAGAAGCTCGGAGTGAGTTCCCACCGCAGCAATGACCCCATTGTCGAGAAGCGCCACACGGTCAGCGAGCATCACGGTTGAGGGGCGATGGGCCACCACGAGAGCAGTGGTTGTTGCGAGCACCTTCCTCAGTGCAGCCTCGACTCGTGCTTCTGTTTCGACGTCGAGTGCCGAGAGCGGGTCGTCTAGTACGAGAACTTCAGGGGCCGCGGCTATTGCGCGAGCGAGTGCAAGCCGCTGACGCTGACCGCCCGACAGGCTCAGACCTTGTTCACCGATGACGGTGTCGGCGCCTTCAGGCAGGTCGAACACAAACTCTGCTTCGGCGATTGACAGTGCCTGGTTGAGCACGGCATCCGATTCGGCTCGGGTGGCATCGCGCAAGTCGTGTCGCCCGAGAAGTACGTTGTTTCGCACGCTGTCGGAAAAGAGCGTTGCGTCCTCGAACGCCATGGCGACGCGGGTTCGAAGGGTAACCAAATCGAACTCACGAATGTCAACACCGTCGAGCAGGATTCGCCCCGCCGTGACGTCATACAAACGACCGGGCAGTGCGGTGAGGATAGTTTTGCCGCTTCCCGTGACCCCAACCAGAGCCATTGTTTCGCCTGGGCGTATCTCTAGGTTGATTCCGTCGAGCAAGTCGGGGGTGCCCGGTTGAGCTGAATCGTGACTGAAGTGAACATTCTCAAAAATCAGTGAGCCGGAGTGATTCTTTGGGGTAGTCGGCGACTCAGGATCCACGATTCCGTTCTTCTCATCGAGGATGTCGAAGATTCGATTGATCCCGCTGTGGGCTTCGAGGGTCAGCGCAAGCAAATATCCAATCGACTCGATGGGGCCGGCCAACACCGCGGCGGTGGCAAAGAATGCAAAGATCTGCCCCGTGGTGAGGTCACCCTCGCTCGCAAGCCACACACCCGTGAGAAGACACGCGGCGAGCGCCAAGTCCGGAATCCACACGAGCCAGAATCCGAGAGTTGCACGCGCCCTGCCCTTCACCACTTCAAGGTGTTTACCCTTCGACGCCTGCTCCGCAAACCGCTCGAGCGAATCGCTTCCTCGCCCGAACGAACGCAATACACGAATTCCGTGCACGGATTCTTCGACCGCGGTGGCAACATCGCCCCACTGGTCTTGCGCTGCGCGAGAAAGGCCGGCGAAGCGGCTTCGAAAGCGTGAGCCGAACACAAACATCGGTATTGAACACACCAGGAACACGAGGGCAAGGACGGGACTCCACGTGAAGAGGATCGCAACACCCATGACAATGGCGATTGCGTTGGCAACGAGCATGATGAGTCCAAACGAAACCCAACGACGAATCAGGCTGACATCGGTGTGAGCGCGAGACAGCAACTGACCGCTCTGCCATTTGTCGTGAAAAGCCACGGGAAGGTTTTGAAGGTGGTCGTAAATGGCGTTTCGAATTCGTGAATCGATTCGTGTGCCAGGCGTCAACACCGTCACGCGACGCAGATAGACGAACAACGCCTCAAAAAGACCGAGGAGTGCGATGACCCCAACTGCCGGCCACACGAGCGAAGGATCGTTTCCGCTCAATGGGCCGTCAACGAGTGCCTCGAGTGCGATAGGGATCCCGAGCGCGAATCCGCTCGAAACAAGTGCTATCGCCATACCAATGACCAACCGAACGGAGTCAGAGCCCGCAAAGGGAAGCACCCGCGCTAGGCCACGAAAGAGACCGGAGTTGCTCTGCGAGGACGGTTGTGGAGTATTCATGGCTAAGTTTTCATCGTAACGCGAACCCCGACTCCGCGTTGGCGAGTGGCATCGACATTGAGTAATCTCAAGGCTATGCACCGCATTTTTGGGACCCCCGTTGCCGAGGTCTACGCGCACTACGTTGCAAAGGTTGAACGCAAAGGTGCGTCCGTCGCGGATATGCGCGCGGCGATTACGTGGCTAACCGGATTTGATGGGCCGGCGATTGATCGGCATCTTGCTGAGCAGACGACTTTTAGTGATTTCTTTGATCTGGCCAGCATCAATCCCAATGCCACACTCATCACCGGCAGGATTTGTGGGGTTGTGATTCAAAACATCGAGGACCCGCTCATGAAGAAGATTCGCTACCTCGACAAGATCGTCGACGAAGTTGCCGGCGGCCGGCCGTTAGAAAAGGTATTACGCGAAATGCCCAGCGTTAAATGACCCTCTTCTTGTCGAAGTACCGCCACGACATCACCACGACGACCGTCATGTACAACACTTGAGAGACGGCGATAACACGCTCCCACAGTCCTACCAGGGGTTGTTCGGGGTTCGCCCACACCGAGAGAAACATCACTGAGCCGATCGTGAAGGCAAGTGTCGCCGCGATCGCACCGACGGGTCGAAGCACCCACGGATTGTCGCGCCCAAGGCGCATCGAGAACAACGGCCAGGCCGACATCAGAATGAATGTCGCGATGGCGAAGACACGGTGCCACGTGGAGAAGGTCAGTTGAGTCGGCGTAGCGAAGATTGTCAGCCCATACGTGGTCAATCCGGCGACAAAAATCACGATTCGACCGGGCATTGCAAGAGCTCGCGCGTAAATCGCCGCAACGATTGACAGCGTTCCGCCGAGGATGAAAAAGGACGACTGAATCCATTTGACGGGTGAATCGTCAGCCGCTAAATCACTGATGGTCTTCGTGAGGTGATCAAATCCGCCTGGCCAAAGAGCCCCGGCAATAACCCATCCGAGGACTGCCTGAATCGGGCCAATGATCGCCGCAATCAGCGCGGGACGCCCAATAGGGTTTGTTTTCATGGCTGAAGTCTTGCACAGGCGTAGGGTGATGGAATGAACAAATCACAGAATGCACGCTTCATCACGTACCTGGTTCTCGCGATTACCGGGCTCGTCACCGCAATGGTGTTCAACGGTATTGCCGTCATGACCGGGGCCGATTACGCAGGCGCGTGGTTTGGAACCGCCGTCGACTGGGTGCTCTCCGCCGATCTCACCGTGGTGGCACTTGCATCAGTCGTGTTCATGCTGAGCGAGGCGAAACGGCTCGGAATGCGTCGAGTGTGGGTTTATATCGCCCTGTCGTTCGTCACCGCGATGGCGTTTACTTTTCCGCTATTCCTCGCGATGCGGGAACGTCATCTGGCACTAACCAAATCTGTGTGACGGCAATGACTGGTTGGGTCAGTGCCCGTCCAGCACGCCAATTCGCACCAACCGCTCAATCGCGGCCTCTTCAATTGGACTCTTGGGTCCGATAGCGAAACGCATGAGTCGAAGTAGAGCCCGGCCGACTGGAACAATCACGAACGTCGGCCATGCGCGAAGGCCCAATAGCTGCCGATATTCGGGGCGGAGGGATGCGACCGCCGCTTCATACAGGAGCCTATAAACGGGTTTGAATGCCCTCGGCAATGGCGGGTTCCGAATGAACGCAATTACGGCTCGAGTGTCGTCTGTCACCGTGAGCACTCCCGCGGCCGCAATCTGCTCCAGCCTCGCGTCCATCTCAGCGCGTGAATGCGGCACGTCCTCGAATCCGAGCGCTTTGACGCTAATGCCCCACTGATCGATGTAGTTGTCTGCACCGGTTGCGCGGTTTCCCCGCGGAAGCGGCACGTGCGAATACCACTCGTGTGCCGTGAGAAATGACTCCATGAACGCAATGTGGACCCATTCGAGTAGGTCGGAATCGTCAGCACGGTAGGCGATTCGGCCCTGCACCGGTGATTCGTATTCGCCGGTCACGGAGTTGTGCAACCGAACAACGCGCGACCCTTCGCGGAGGGCTTCGGGGAGGGACGCAAACGTTGTCACCGTTAGCCATCGAATAGTCCCAGCCAAACGACCGAGGGGCTCGGACGCGTAGCGCGAGTGCTGCATGACACCCGCGAGTGAGCCGGGATGCAGGGCCTGTACGAGGAGCGCACGAACCCCACCGACAAGTGTCCCGAAGTCACGGTGAACAACCCACGGGGCATCGGTGGGAAGAAAGTGGCCAGGTTCGTCACCTCGAGCGACAACCTCCAACCACGGTGGATTACCGTCCGTTGAACCAGAGAGCAAATTCTTGAAACGCAGCGCCAAACGGTCTTGGATTGTCGAAAGCACTGTCATTATTCCTCTAGCCTAGAGCGAACAGACTCAACACGAAGGCGGTATGCGCATGGGTGATATGAACGGAAAGACAGTTGTCGTCATTGGTGCTTCTGGAGTTCTCGGTGGGCTCATCAGTGAGGCTCTCGCCGAGCGTGGAGCACGAGTCGTCGCCAGTGCACACAGCGCAGCTGGAATGCTCAAAGCGGCCAGTGTGGCGGAAACCGTTCTCCCTCTAGACATCGCCGATGAAGCGTCAATCAAGGAGTTCTCGTCGGCGCTTCGAGATGAAGTTGAATCGATCGACGGAATTGTCATTGCCACGGGCGTTGCCGCGTTTGGTCCGATGGCAGAGACCCCGGCCGACGTTGTGTCGCAGGTGATGGCCGTCAATGCGACGGGGCCTATTTCGGTGATTACCCACCTGCTTCCTCTGTGCCGCGAAGGTGGAGAAAGCTTCGTTCTCACGCTCTCCGGAAAGATTGCGGAAATCCCAACCGCCGGGTTGGCCGCGTATTCGGCAGCGAAGTCCGCACTGTACGCGTACAGCGGTGCGGCTGGTCGCGAGATTCGCCGCGGTGGAGTTCGATGGGTCGATGCCCGCCCAGGCCACACGGAAACCGGTTTTGCGGATCGGTCGATCCACGGAGCGGCCCCCGATTTTGGTCAGGGCATGGAACCGCGGGTTGCTGCGGAGCGAATTGTGCAGGGAATCGCAGACGGCGAACGCGATCTGCCCAGCACGGCGTTCGTCGTTTAGTCGAAGTCTCGGCGGCGTGCACCACGTCGTCAATAGGATTGGCACATGCGCGAATTCGTCACTCACCGACTGACGATCGCCGCGGTTATCTCTGTTCTGCTCCTTGGTGAAGTATTTCGAAGTGCGCTGAGCATCACCGGCTGGGCGATTTTGCCAGCGGTGACCATCGTGTGGGCTCTCATTGTCGTGTGGCGGGAGCCTCGAATCGGCACAGTGCTGCCAATTCCGCTCATTGCCTTCTTTGCGTGGATCACGCTCACTCCGCTGTGGTCGCCCTATGCCGCAACAGCCGTGCTCGGGGTCGTCATCGCGCTGGGAACAGCGCTCGTCGCCTTTGCCCTCACTCGAGTGGCAACCCTGAGCGAACTGTTTGCCCTCGCAAGAAGCGTCTTGCGAGTTGCGATTTACGGGTCGCTGGCGTTCGAACTCGTTGCCGCCGTGTTGGGTCGTCCAATTTTCAAGGTCGGTGAGGCGGTTACGTCCGAGACCCCTCGGGAAATTGCGTGGTCACGCGCTGAACTCTTCGACCCCGCTGCGCGAATTCAAGGGTTGCCGGGAAACGCCAACATTTTGGCGATCCTCACGATCCTGTTCCTCATTCTCACGGCAGTGGAAATCGGTACCCGCCGCCGACTCAGTTGGCTCATCGCCATTGACCTCGCGGTGTCGGGTTATGTTTTTGTTCGAACCGAATCGGCCACAGCGATTCTTGCCCTCGCAGCAGCAGCGGTCGTCGGCGCACTCGCGATGATCGCTCGCCGTCAAACTCGCACTGCGCGAATCCTCGTCTGGGGCACCGGGGTGGTCGGACTGATTGCGATTGTCGTCGCCCTCGTGAATTTCGACCGTTTCACCGCGCTCCTCGGCAAATCACCAGACCTCACACACCGCTTTGACATCTGGGCAGCTACGCTCAACCGGATTGCTGAACAACCCGTCATCGGTCACGGCTACGTCGGATTCTGGCCGATGTGGGAGCCATTTTTCGCGCTCCACTCGATTAGAAACATTCCCGTCAGTCAAGCTCACAACGCATGGCTGGACTTCGCACTTCAGGCTGGAGTTGTCGGTGCCGTCCTGTTCGCCGTCGCGCTCGTTGTTGTCGCAGTGCGAACCTGGAAATCTACAGTCTTCCAACCATCGGCAGCGTCACTCACGGCGGTGATGGTTCTGACGGTTCAGATTGTGCAGTCCATTACAGAGTCACGCTTGCTGTCTGAGTGGGGGCTAACGTTCGTCGTGATTTTCGCCATCGAGTTTTCGCGCCGCGCCACGCGGCAACCTCAACTCAGTTAGCCGAGTGCGACCCAGGTACGAGGGCCCACAATTCCGTCAGCGACGAGCCCCTTCGATCGCTGGAACACAATGACCGCGTTGCGCGTGCCCGTACCGAAAATTCCGTCGGCGCGGATTCCCAGCTTCTGTTGGAGAAAGACGACGTCAGCGCCTCGTGCTCCAACACGAATTGTCGGTCGGGACACCATGACTGACGTACCAGTCGTCGAGGTGGTTGGGGACGCTGATGGAGTCGGCGTCGGAGTGGACGGTGTTGTCGTATTCGGGGTAACCGTGACTGTCGTCGTGTTGCCGTCCAACGCACGCCAGGTCGCGGGACCGACGATTCCGTCAGCAACGAGCCCCTTCGAACGTTGGTACACGATGACGGAATTGCGAGTGCCTGTGCCGAAGATTCCGTCGGCTCGGATTCCCAGCTTCTGTTGGAGGTAGACGACGTGAGCGCCTCGAGCCCCGAGGCTGACGGTGGGTCGCGGGGTCACCGTGGCGAGCGAGATCGTTCCGCCCTGGAAAGTTTGTGACCACGAACCACTGACGTTTCGTGCGTGAGCCGTCGGCCACCCGAACGAACCTGATAACCCGCCAATCGTGGACAGAGTGTTGTTAATTGCCGTCGGGTGAGCGAACGTTCCGGGGGTTCCCGTCACGATGAACCCGCCGCCGAACGTCATTCGCTTTCCTGATGTTCCAGCAGGCCCAGCTACAACCAGATCAGCGGTTGTGGGTAGTCCCAGGTATCCGGCAGCTCCACCCGCTGCTGTCCACGCCGTCACAACGGCAGGGGGCATGAGAATTCCGGTTGTGTTGGCGGTGCTTCCAAAGAGGATTCCGTTAGTGAACTGCTGGTACCTCGTTATTCCAGAGACCTGCAGGGATCCGCTCGGCCATCCGGTGACAGCCTCTCCTCCGACTGCTGTCAATGCCGGTGCGAGCTGTGACGAAAGGAATGTCGCGGTGGTCCCGTTGTCATACGCGGTTCCGTTTTGGAAAGCCTGTTTGAATCCAGAGCCCTGTCCCGTGATTGTCAGCGCGCTGCGGGCGGCAGTGGGAGCGCCCCACGGGGAGTTGACTCCGCCAGAATCGCCGTAAGCCAGGCCGGTTCGGCCAAGCACTGCGGTGAGTGTGCCTGACGAGTTAGGAGCGATGAGCCCACCGTCGAATCGTTGGTCGCAGCGGGTTGTCGCGCAACGTTGAGCTGACTTTGGCCAACCGAGAGTCCCAGCCGTTCCACCCTGGGAGGCATAAACGGTGTGGATGGGTGTCAAGACAACGACGGGCGCGCCAGTTGGACCCTGATAGATGTAACCGTTGGCAAACTGTTGACGAAGGCCGTTTCCGTTGGCTCCACCCACGACCGATTCTTGAGCAGCGACGACCGCACCGAGCGGCCCGGTGATCCCGCCAGCTGCTTGATAGGCAGTGCCGATTGCGCCGAGCGTGACAGAGAGCGTGCCGAGTAGTCGGAGGGCAACGACACCCGTCTGGTACGTGATGGTGCAGGTGTTGGCTGTCTCAGGGCATCCGGCTTCGGAGACAATCGTTCCGAGTGCTGTTCGAGTGGCAGCGGGAAGTGCGGCGACTTGCGATTTCAATTCGGCCTTGAGGTTGAACCACGAGTTGTAGTTGCGCCAGAAGTTTCGGTTTCCATAGGCCGAACATGCGTCCCCCGTACCCCACAGGTTCGCGAGTGCGGCTGCGTTCGGCTGGTATGGCGTGTAGCGATACAGAGCGTGGGTCGCAACGTTGGCGATGTAAATCGTCGCCGCTCCACAGGCTGCGTTGGGATTGAACCCCACGCTCACCCACGAATAGGCAGGATATGCGCGATAGTGCGAGCTGGCCGGGGTTGAATACCGTCGCAACTGCGACGCACCGTAATACACCTGGTTGAAGAATCCGTAGTAGAAGGAATTGCAGCGGGCGGTATCCGGGCAACCCATCCCCATAGCAATCTGAAGTTTGCTGTCAGATGGAGCAGTCGCAGTGACGAGACCTTGTTCCTTCTGGAGCGTGACGAGAATGGCCTTCGCGCTGATTCGACACGCCTTCTGGACTTTGTAGATGATTCGGGCGGCGGTTTCGCCCACTCCTCCGACATACGCCGAACACAGCGCCGGCGAGCCGGGGATGAGCGCGTCGATGACGGTTGCCGGCCGCGTAACCGTGTCCTCCCGGTAAACGTTGAGGCACTTCCCGTTCGTACAATTCGGG
The DNA here is from genome assembly GCA_009704155.1 of Actinomycetota bacterium. GTDB lineage: Bacteria > Actinomycetota > Actinomycetes > Actinomycetales > Microbacteriaceae > MWH-TA3. The sequence continues at coordinate 9,052 of WLES01000002.1, forward strand.
ATCTTTGCGTTGAGGAATGCCTGGATTTCTTCCTCGGTCATGGCGTTTTCGTCGTAAAACTGCGCGTCAGAAACAATTGCTCCAGCGTTAAAGTCGGCAGGATTGAGGGTGTACGCCTGCGCCGGGGTAGCAACAATCAGGCCCGCAATAAGCGAACCCAACGCGACGGCAACAGTCGCAATGCGCTTAAATCCAGTAATCATAGGCATAAGTCCTCAGTTCGATACTAACTTCGCCGAGTGGCGAAATCGTGATTTGGGCGCCTTGAACGTCAAAGAATCAGCCAAGAAACAGTAATTGCGCGGTTTAAGCCTGTGAGTTGAGGCTTCCCACGCGGTGTGCGATCTCACGGATCTCAACGTCCCCGTAACCGCAGCAACCGCCGATTATTCGCGCACCAAGTGCCACCCACTCGGCCAGGTCAACGGTGGACGCCGTAATTCCTTCGCCAATCCACCGTTGACTGTGCCCATCCCACTTTTGACCGAGGTTGGGATACACGATGAACGGCAACTCGGTGTCAATCGTGGCGAGTGACGGCGCAATCAGGTGCGGCGCCGAACAATTGATGCCGACAGCAATGGCGGAAGCGTGGCCCTCGACCCGTGACGCAACGTCCTGAAACGGCTGACCAACACGAGTGACGCCAACTTCGCCGATTGTGCACGACACCCAGAACGGAAGGTCGGGTGCGCGCTCGGACACGAGATTGAGAATGATGTCGATTTCGGTGAGGTCGGGCATTGTTTCGATGGCGAGAAGATCGGGCTCCGTCGACAGCAGAACGTCAAGCCGGTTCGCGTGGAAGTCGCGAACCAGGTTCCATCCAATGCCGTAGTCGCCCGTGAACTCGGCGCCACCGGTAAGGGTCGCACCGAACGGTCCGATGCTCGAGGCAACGAGGGTGCCTTCATCGGACGCGAGGCGCGCAGCGGTCGTCGAGTTCCGGAGCGCGGTGGTGACGTCGTCGTCACTCCACCCAGCGAGCTTCCCTCCGTCTCGAGACAACTGATACGAACCGGTGATGAGGATTCCGGCACCAGCGTCAACAAAACTGCGGTGAGCTGCCGTAACTGATTCAGGGTAGTTGAGGAGCAATTCACCCGTCCACAGCGGTCCGTCGCTGGAATGCCCGAGTTCCGCGAGCGCCGTTGAGAGGCCGCCGTCGAGAAGGGTGATGGGCGAATCGGTCATTCTCCCAGCGTACGCAGTCGCGGGATTGCAGTACCGAAGTGACTACTATCGGAGTCACGATGTGAAAGGTGTTCAGTGAACGAACCGCAATCCGATCATGCTGGCTCCGCGAACCACACGTCGACAACGGTGAACTGGACGACCGATGCCGACGGCAATCGCGTTGGAGTTGCCGTAGCGCCCGGTGTGGCAAAGCGACCTGGCGGAACGACGCTCACCGGTGAGCGCGTGCGGCTCGAACCGCTGGATGTGCACGCTCACGGAGATGACCTGTGGCAGGCGTGCGATGCGAGTACGAACCCGTCGCTGTGGACGTACATGCTGTCTGGCCCTTTCACCTCGGCGTCTGGTTTCCGCGACTGGGTCGAATCGCGCGCTGCCGCAACAGACGCGGTCTTCTACGCCGTCGTCGACACGGCAACAAACTGTGCATTGGGTGTTGTGAGTTATTTGCGAATTGATCCCGAGAATCGGGCGATTGAAGTTGGGAACATCAGCTACTTTGACGATCTCGCGCGCACGGTATCCGCAACAGAGGCCATGACGCTCATGGCCGGCCACGCCTTCGACCTCGGCTACCGCCGATATGAGTGGAAATGCAACGTGCTCAATGCGCCATCGGTCAGCGCCGCCGAGCGGCTCGGCTTCAGTTTCGAAGGAGTTTTCCGGAACGCTCTGACGGTCAGAGGACACAATCGGGACACCGCGTGGTTCGCCATGACAGTAGAAGACTGGCCTGCGATTCTTGCTGCACACCGACATTGGCTAAGTCCAGACAATTTTGACGGTTCTGGAAAGCAACGTCAGTCACTTCGCGAACTCACTAGTCCGCTGCTGGCAGGACGATTTCCGATCGTGTCGATTGAATTCGTGGGGCAATTGGCTGGAGACGAATCCGTGAAATCGTTTACGAACGGCTAGTTTTTCCCTAAGATTTCACTTATGACTGAAACTCCGCGTGAAAACTACGGCCAGGGCGCTCAAGGTGAGCCAGATGTCCCCGCTGTAGCCCCAAAGACCACCCTCGCTAAGCGAATTCGCTACTACTTCGACAACTCACTGTCGAAAGCCAGTGCGTTCGTCGCATACGCATTCATTCTCCTCGTCATTTTGTCGATGTGGAACACCGCGTTTGCCATCTGGGTGAGTTCAACCCCGCTCGGCGTTGCTATCACTGAGCCTGATTTTTGGGAGCAATTCTTCCGCCGCATGTGGACCACCCTCGGTGACGTTGGCCGTTCAAACTGGGCTGATCGACTCTCAAGCTTCTCCGCGTGGGTTTCGAGCACAGCCGTCAACGCAATCGTCATCGGTTTTGTTGCAACCAAGATTCAGAGCAGCGTTCAGACACTGAAAGCCGGAAAGAGTGCGGTCATCAACAAGAACCACACCGTGATTCTCGGCTGGTCAAACCGAATCTTCCCCATCCTCAAGGAACTCGCAATCGCCGGCTCCAACCAGAGCAAGCCAACGGTCGTCATCTTCGCCGACCAGGACCGCGTCGAGATGGAAGATGAAATCGCGTCTCGTGCGGGAGATTTGGGCAAGTTGCGCATCATCACGCGAAAGGGAGACCCGACAAACCCCAGTGATCTGAAGCGTGCAAACATCGGCGCGGCTCGCTCTGTCATCATCCTTGACGCTGACGACTCTGGAGATGCCACCGTCGTGTCAACGGTTCTCGCCGTCAAGTCACTCGTCAACGACCCGTCAATCCCGATTGTTGCCGAAGTTGACGACGCACAGACAGCTGAGGCACTGACAACCGCAACCAACGGCCAGGTTCAAACCGTCCGCTCGCACGATGTCATTGCTCGTGTGACAGCTCAAGCGTCACGACAGCCCGGACTCTCCACCGTGATCCTCGACCTTCTCGACTTTGATGGTGACGAAATCTACTTCACGTCGGTTCCAGCACTCGAGGGCAAGACTTACGGCGAGGCACTCCTCTCGTTCAACACCGCCTCCATCATCGGTGTTCGCGACGCGGCTGGAAAGACCCACCTCAACCCAGCACCCACGTCAAAGATCGCCAAAGGCGTCCAGTTCATTGCGATTGCTTCTGACGACGACAAGGTGTCGTACACCGGCGTCGCCAAGGCAACAGCTCCGAAGGTTGCAGCGTCCAAGGAAACAGGTCGCAAAGCAGAGCACTTGCTCGTCGTCGGATGGTCGTCGATGGGTCGTTCAGTTCTCAGCGAACTAGCTGAGTTCCTGCCGAAGGGCTCGAGTGTTCACATCGTCGCAACACCGAAGTATGTGAATCCAGCTGAACTTCAGTCACTCAAGTTTGACGGCGTCGCGGTGTCGTTCTCCGCAACCACTGGTGACATCGACGAACTGATTGCTGCAGCAGAGGCAAAGCACTACGACGAAGTAATTGTCCTTGGTTATCGCAACGCGATTTCCGAATCGGAAGCCGACGCTCAGACTATGTTGACGATGCTCCAACTCAATACGCTTTTCAACGACCCGAACAACAAGGTCAAGCCAACGAGATTGGTCGCTGAAATTCTTGACTCGCGCAAAGCGGAACTGGCCCGTGTTGCAGCTGTTGATGACCTTGTCATCAGTGACAACCTCGCCGCACTCGTTGTCGCACAGGTCTCCGAGAACGCGGCACTCGCACCGGTCTTCACCGACTTGTTCGACGCAGACGGGGCATCCGTGAACATGCGCCCCATCGAAGCGTATGCACCGTTGAAGAAGTCCGTCGCTTTCTCGCAGCTTGTCGCCGCAGGTGTCAACAAGAAAGAATCGGTCATCGGATACCGAATCGCAGCAGAAGCGAGAGCGAGCGGTTCACAAGGTGTCGTGCTCAACCCGTCGAAGGATCGCGAGTTCGTTCCAGAGGCCGGAGACACGCTGATTGTCGTTGGGTCAATCTAGATCTGACGAGATATGCCAGTCGGCGTCGCGGATTACCGCGGCGCCGACTGTTTTGTGAGGGCATTACCCGCTCGGTGTGGATAACCTTTCCGCCGCTGCACGTGTGTGTGGTGAAGTGCCCCCATGACACATTCGAATCGATTCCGGCGAACAATTGGGATAGCCGAGATTTCAGCACTCATACTCGGAACGCTTGGCCTCGTCGCGAGCGAACTACCACAGCCGGCATTTGCGGCCCCGGCTGGGCCTTACGTCATTTCATCGACTGCGATGCTCTCCGGCACCACAATCACCTCACCCTGGGTTCTTGATCTTTCGAGTTCCGCGCACTGGGCGATTGGCGTGAACGCCGCGGGTGGTGGGGTGCTCGTCCGACGCGACACCGTGAGCGGTGTTTTCACAACAAGTCCGATGGAAGCAGACGAAACCGCGGCTACAGCAGGGACGGCGATTCTTGGCTCCACCCAGATCGCGTTCGTCGTGTCACTCAAGACTGGCGGTGCGCGAATAGTTGTGCTCGACACGACAACGCGTTCGCGCGTCGCTAGCGCGGCTCTTCCCGCCGCGGCTGTTGGCTCTACCGCGATTGGTTCGAGTTCACAGGGATATTTGTTCATCGTGACTCCCGGTAGCCCAACGTCGATTCTCAAGGTGACCGTCGCCACTGGCCTTCTCGCATCAGCCTTGTTCATTCCTGCCGCGAACAGTCCAGCAACGTCTGCGATCACGCGCGCTGGCTCGCTTTATGTGATGACAGCGACATCGCCAACCAAAGTTGTTGTTGTCAAAACCAATCCGGGCACCACCATTGAATCAACGACGACGCTGGCAGCGATAGCGCCGAGTCTTAACGCGCCAACCTTCGGACTCAATGACATGTGGTACTCAACGACGACCACACCGGGTCGCGTTATTGGATTCAACACCTCGTCGAAAGTCATTACGGCGGATTTCGCCGGGCCAGCTGGCTCAATAGGTGTCAAGGCGCTCACGCTCGACCCGACTCGGGAAACCGCGTGGTACACCACAACAATTTCAGGAGGTGGCGTTCTGGTGAACATGCGGCTCAGTGACGGCGCAGTCCTCTCCACCACACCTCTTCCATCGACGGTGAGCCCCCATGCGATCTTTGTGTCGGAGTACACCGTTGACGTGTTGAGCGCGGTGAACGCACACGTCACGCGATTCGCCTTAATCTCGCCACCTGACGCCCCCACAGGGGTTGCCGTCCTCGAGCGCTCGGAAGGAATCACCGTGTCGTGGAATCCCGACGCGTCGAGTGAGACGCCCGTGCGTTACGCAGTGTCAGTAGTTGGCAACGGACACATCGCGGGGTGCGAAACCACTGCAACGATGTGTGACGTTGGCGGTCTCGTCAACGGACATCAGTACACCGTGCGCGTTCGCGCAATCTCCTTGGTTGGGTTCACGGAGTCGGCCCCTCTGTCCGCACGCCCGGCACGATTGCCCGATGCACCATCTGCCCTCGCGGCGACTCGAGGAAATCGATCCATCGAGATCAGGTGGACGCCAGGGGCCGACGGTGGTCGTCCCGTCGAACGTTTCGTGGCGTCCGCGAACCCTGGGAACCACACGTGCATCACGACGGCAAACGGCTGCACGATTGGCGGCCTGACGAACGGGGTTCACTACTCCATCACGGTTCGCGCAGAGACGGCGATGGGTGCCTCGCCTCAACGCTCCTCCACCGAAACGGTCATGCCGGCAACACTCCCCTCCAACCCGGAACACCTCACCACATGGACAGAGGGTCGCAATCGAACCATCGTCGTGTGCGCGCCAGGGGACGCAGGTGGTTACCGAGACGCATCCCTCCGCGCGCGAGTAGTTCGAAATGGCGTTCCAGGAGAATCGTTCAGGCCATCCACCATTTCCACCATCCGAATTGGCGGAACCAAGCCTCAATCGCTCGCAATCGAAATCCGAGCCATCAACGCGGTCGGAGAGTCGTTGCCGCTCATCATTCCCATCGACACAAATCCGGTGCGCGTGAACACGTCGCGAAGTTCACAACGAAGCCTTTTGACCTCGTGCAAACGCCGGTCGATGGCTTTTGAAATCAGGCCTTAGCTGATTCGGAGCGTTGCTGCTGTTCGGCGGAGAGACTTGGCGGCCGCAGCCCGGTTCGCGGAAAGGTCGATTCCATACGAGGGAACAAGCTTGGTGATGGTCGGGGTCCATTCGGCGATCTTCTCTGGGAAGCACGTCTTGAGCACGTCGAGCATTGCTGCGACAGACGTGGATGCACCGGGGGAAGCGCCGAGAAGTCCCGCAATTGAACCGTCTTTGTGCGCAACGACTTCAGTGCCGAACTTGAGCACACCACCCTTGACCGAGTCGCGCTGGATAACCTGGACTCGCTGACCGGCGGTGTACCCATACCAGTCGTCAGCGGTCGCCTCGGGGAAGTACTCCCGAAGAGCTGCAAGTTTGCGGTCGCGCGTTGCGAAGACCTCAGAAACCAGGTACTTGACTAGACCGAAATTGGTCAGTGCGACAGCGAGCATCGGGATGAGGTTTCCGAGTCGAATCGAGAACGGGAGATCGGTCAGCTTTCCCGCCTTGAGGAACTTAGGTGTGAAGCCAGCGAACGGACCGAACAATAGACTCGATTCCCCATCCACCAGGCGAGTATCCAGGTGCGGAACCGACATTGGTGGCGCCCCAACGGACGCTTTTCCGTAAACCTTAGCTTGGTGTTGGGCAACAATCTGGGGGTTGTCGCACCGATAGAACTGCCCAGAAATGGGGAAGCCGGCAAACCCGCGAATCTCGGGAATTCCCGTTCGCTGCAGGAGATTGAGGGCGTAGCCGCCCGCGCCAACAAAGACAAATCGTGCGAGAACCTCGCTCGGCGTCTTCCCCACTTCGTGTCGAAGCGAAACCCTCCAGAGCCCGTCCCGACGTCGGCGGATTCGGGTCACGGTGTGCGAAAGGTGAATTCCGACGCCGTCGCGTTTCAAAGGCTCGACCAAAAGTGATGTCAACGCTCCGAAATCAATGTCTGTTCCATCGACGAATCGAGACGCCGCGACGGGTTCGTTCTTTGAGCGGCCAACCATAAGCAGCGGAGCCCACTGGTGGATGACAGCCGGGTCGTCCGAGAACTCTGCACCGGGGAAGAGCGGGTTTGATTTGAGCGCCTCGAATCTTTTGCGCAAATACTTCACGTTGTCGGCGCCCCACACGAAACTCATGTGCGGAACGGGGACCAGGAAGGCTGTCGGGTCGGGAAGCGTTCCGTCGTCGACGAGTGCCGACCACAACTCCCGTGACAGTTGGAACTGTTGGTTTACCTTGACGGCGTTGACGGTCGAGACGGTTCCGTCGGGAAGCTGGGGTGTGTAGTTCAATTCACACAGAGCTGAGTGGCCGGTCCCCGCGTTGTTCCAGGGGTTGGACGACTCTGTTGCCAAAGCACCGGCGCGTTCGTAAATGTCGATAGACCACGTCGGTTCTAGACGATTGATCAGTGTCGCGAGCGTCGCGCTCATGATGCCCCCGCCAACGAGGACTGCGTCTACAACCTTGGTCACGCTTCCAGTCTAAACGGCGCGGTTAGGCTTGACGCGTGACTCCCGTGAACCCAACGACCCCGTGGTGGTCATTCGCTGCAATCGGTGCCGTTGCGGGCCTGTTCTCCGGGTTTTTCGGTGTCGGTGGCGGAATCATCATGGTTCCGCTGCTGGTGTCATTGCTTTCCATAGAGCACAAAACAGCCACTGTCATGTCCCTCGCCGCCATCATCCCCACCGCTACCGTCGGGGCGCTCGGCTTCGTCGCTTCGCAGAGCGTTCCCCCCAATCAACTCGTGTTCGGTGCCGTGATCGCTGCCGGTGGAATCCTCACGGCGCCTCTGGGAACACTCGCACTGAGAAAGCTCAACGTGAGGGCAATTCGATGGGCGTTTGTCGCGGTTCTTGTGGCAACAGCAATCATGGTTTTCGTCACACTCCCCAGCCGTGACGTGCTTCTCGAACGGTCGCTCGGCACAATTGTTGAACTATTCGTTCTCGGCTGCGTCATGGGGTTCATCGCTGGACTACTCGGAGTCGGTGGTGGGCTGATCGCCGTCCCCGTGCTCATTGTCGTGTTTGGCGTTAGCGACCTCAACGCCAAGGCGTTGTCGTTGGTTGCCATGATCCCAGCCGCAATTTCGGGCACAATCAGTACCGTTCGGGCGAGTAGCTTTCCCGTCAAACCCAGCATCGCCCTTGGTGCAGGAGCTGCGGTGACGTCACTAGGCGGTGTCTGGCTTGCAACGGTTGTCCCCGTTGCCGCTGCTCAAGTACTCCTTGCCGCGTTCATCGTTTACGCAGCTGTGACTATGGCGCTTCGTGCCACGCGGTCGTCGAACGGTTAGCGGAGACCCTTACGGTCAACAATCGCCTCGGCGATTTGTACCGCGTTGAGCGCAGCTCCCTTGCGAAGGTTGTCGTTTGAAATGAACATCACCAATCCAGTACCGTCAGCAATCGATTGGTCCTGACGGATTCGCCCAACGAGGCTCGGGTCAGCCCCAGCTGCCTTGAGCGGCGTCGGAACTTCGACGAGTTGGACTCCGGGCGCGTGCTCCAGAATTTCGTGGGCACGCTCTGGGGAAATCGGGCGTTCGAACTGAGCGTGAATCGACAGCGAGTGCCCCGTGAACACGGGAACGCGGACACACGTTCCTGACACGGCGAGATCGGGGATTTCCAATATTTTCCGCGATTCATTACGAAGCTTCTTTTCTTCGTCCGTCTCGCCCAACCCGTCGTCAACAAAATTCCCTGCCTGGGGAATGATGTTGAAGGCGATGTTGGCTGGGAACTTCTCCGCCGGCGGCATCGACACCGACGAACCGTCGTGAACGAGGCCCATGAGATCTTGTGATGCAGCTGAAAGAATTTGATTGGAAAGCTCTTCCCCACCCGAGAGGCCAGCGCCCGAAACAGCCTGGTACGTAGCTATTTGAAGTCGCTTCAAGCCGGCTTCTTTGTGAAGTGGGCCGAGAACCGGCATGGCCGCCATCGTGGTGCAGTTGGGGTTCGCGATGATTCCTTTGACAGCGTCATCGATTGCGTGAGGGTTTACTTCGGCGACGACGAGTGGTACTTCAGGGTCCATTCGCCAGCCGCTCGAATTGTCCACCACAATGACGCCGGCTGCCGCAAATCGAGGCGATTGCGCCTTCGACAGGGTTGCTCCGGCTGAGAAAATCGCGATATCGAGACCGGTCGGGTCTGCCGTCGCTGCGTCTTCAATGACAACCTCGCGGCCCTGGAACGAAAGGGTCTTCCCTGCGCTTCGCGACGACGCGAAAAAACGAATCTCGTCGATCGGGAAGTTCCTCTCGTCGAGCAGCTTCCTGACAACGGCGCCCACCTGACCCGTCGCACCAACCACACCAATTCGAACGCCCATTTATCGACCCGTCCCTGCGTAAACGACGGCGTCAACGTCTCCGTCGAGACCGAACGCTGCATGGACGACGCCCATGGCACGTTTGAGTTCGTCTCCGCGAGTGACGACGGAGATTCTGATTTCCGACGTTGAGATCATCTCCATGTTGATTCCCGCCTCAAACAACGCGGTGAAGAGTTGTGCGGAAACTCCCGCGTTGGTTCGCATTCCTCCGCCTACGACCGAAAGTTTACCGATGTTGTCGTCGTAGGCAACGTCAGCAAATCCGACGTCAGCCTGCGACGAACGCAACGTCGCGACGACAGCATCTCCTTCCGTCCGCGGCAGCGTGAACGAAATATCGGTGAGGCCCGTGTTGGCTGCGGAAACGTTCTGAACAATCATGTCGATGTTGGCGCCCGTACCCGCGACAAGCGTAAAAATCTGGGCCGCCTTACCGGGGACATCGGGAACCCCGATTACTGTCACCTTGGCAACACTAAGGTCGCCAGCAACACCCGTGATGATGGGTTCTTCCATGTTCTTTCCTCTTTCCGCGGCGACGAGCGTCCCTTGTGAATCACTAAAGCTTGACCTCACGTGCAGGCGCACACCATGGCGTCGAGCGTACTCGACAGCCCGAATGTGCAACACCTTCGCCCCTGCCGCGGCCAATTCGAGCATCTCTTCATAGGTCACAACATCGACTTTGTGCGCTTTGGGAACAACGCGTGGATCCGCGGTGAATACCCCGTCGACGTCGGTATAAATCTCACACACTTCTGCGTCGAGTGCGGCAGCGAGCGCGACCGCCGTTGTGTCACTGCCGCCACGGCCAAGCGTTGTGATGTCGCGAGAATCACGGTTAAAACCCTGGAAACCGGCAACAATTGCGACGGCTCCCTCGTCGAGCGCTTCGCGCACGCGATCTGGCGTTACGTCTACGATTCGAGCCGCGCCGTGCTGCGAGTCAGTCATCATTCCGGCTTGGCTTCCCGTAAACGAACGGGCGTCCACCCCGAGACTCTTGATGGCCATGGCAAGCAACGCCATGGAAATTCGTTCGCCCGTCGTGAGGAGCATATCCATCTCACGCGGATCTGGTCTGTCGGTGATGGAATGAGCGAGATCGACGAGGTCGTCTGTGGTGTCCCCCATTGCTGAAACTGCGACAACGACATCGTGACCGAGTGCCTTTGTCGCAACAATTCGGCGCGCCACACGCGTGATGCTTTCAGCATCCGCGACGGACGATCCGCCAAATTTTTGAACAATGAGAGACACAGAACTCACTTCACTACTGGATACAACAAAAGGCGTTCGCTAAGTCGCCCGCCCTGCCTAAATTCTAGCGGTGATTAGGTTCCGGACACTCGGGTGCGGTGTTGGAATGCGCGGCCGAGGGTGATTTCGTCTGCGTATTCGAGGTCACCGCCGACGGGAAGTCCGCTGGCCAAACGAGTAAGTCTGATGCCCAGTGGCTCGAGCAAGCGGATCAAATACGTCGCCGTCGCTTCACCTTCGACGTTGGGATCGGTCGCGAGGATGATCTCGGTTATCGACGAGTCGCGAAGGCGCTCAAGGAGCATGCCGATGCGGAGCTGGTCTGGACCAATGCCATCGATGGGGCTGATTGCACCGCCCAAGACGTGGTACAGACCCTTGTACTGGCGGGTTCGTTCGATGGCCACGACATCTTTCGCCTCTTCGACAACGCAAATGGTGTCGCGGGTTCGGCGCGGATCGCGACAGAGTGAGCACTGCTCTTCTTGCGAGACGTTGCCGCACACCGCACAGAACTTCACAACATCGCGGATGGTGGCAAGAATCTCCGACAAGCGGTTCGGGTTGTAAGCCTCGGTTTGAATCACGTGAAACGCGATTCGTTGAGCAGACTTAGGACCGATTCCGGGCAAGCGCCCGAACTCGTCAATAAGCTCTTGCAGAATTCCGTCGTACACGATCAGCGTTCCGAAGGTGGAGTCTCAGCCGACGCAGTGTCCGTCGCGTTGTCCCCTGGCGACGCAAAGAGCGATTCACTCGTGTCATCCGCGTCGACGAATCGAGCACCGGGGGCGACCTCTCGGTCGATCGTGTCGATGAGCGTTGCGCCGAGAAGATCTCGAACGACGGCCTCACCGCGTTGTTCCTCGGCCTGTTTCGCCACTGGTTCGGCGGCTGGCTCAACTTGTTCGACCGACGCAGTATCGGCACGCGCGACTGCGTCGGCCTCTGCTTGCGCAACAAAAGGATTCGTTGGCTCAGCGGGCGCCGCAGTCGGAGTCACAGCAGGCGTCACCCCCGTGAGCGGAATCCCTAAACCAACGCGTGGCACGAACCTGAACCGAATCCCGAGCGCGCCGATGAGTGCCTCGCGAAGATCCTCGAACACTGCCGTGCCGCTCGATGGCTTTTCTTTGAACCGTTCGAGGAATACGGCATCGGTGAAATCAAGCTGCAACACATCACCCTCGAGTGAGACTGGCTTTGCGGCGTTCACGACGACCCACGCTCCCGGGTTCTCTTTGAGGTCTTCGACGACATCGTCCCAAATCTCCGTCACGTCGGAGAGCGCCAATCCCTCTGCGCCAGACTCAGTTGCGGGCTTTACGGGTTGTTCTTTGACGGCGGGTGGCGCCTTTGGCTCTGGAGCAGCCACCGCAACGGGTGGCATGGCGACCGTTGGTTCGGCGGTAACGGACGGGGCGGCGGCTTCTGCTGGCTTTGAGGCTTGCGCTGTTGGTGCGGACGGCCCTGCCACTGCAACGGGCGCCGGTGATTCGCTCGGGCTATTGCCGGCCCCGCGTTCAACCAACAACCGCGCAATCATCAGTTCGAGGTGAATTCGCGGTGGGGTCGTGCCGGTCATGTTCGACAGCGCGTCGTTGACGATGTCAGCTGCGCGAGAAAGTGCTCGTGAACCGTAGAGCGTTGCGAGCGCCCGCATGCGACCCACTTCGTCGGCGGGAATTCCGCGGAGGACTGCCTGAGCTCCGTCGCCCGTAGCATCAACGATAACGAGGTCGCGATAGCGTTCGAGAACATCCTCGACGAAGCGGCGCGGGTCGCTACCGGTCTGAACCACGCGGTCGATCACAGAGAACGCAGTGCTCGAATCCCCCCGCCCGACAGCATCGAGGGATTCGTCGAGAAGCTCGCTCGGTGTGTATCCGAGAAGGTTGTTGGT
>WLES01000020.1 GCA_009704155.1 Actinomycetota bacterium
ACGGCAGCGGCCGCAGACTCGACAGACACCGCCGAGGCACCAGCAGATGGCGCTCGCGGTCGTGGACGCGGTCGCGGACGTGGCCGTGGTGCAAAAGACACCGCTGCAGCGGAAGGCGACTCGACCGATGCGGCTGAATCCGCTGGCGACTCGACAGACTCAAACGACGATGCCCCTTCAGACGGCAGCCGTGGACGCCAGCGAAACCGCAAGCGCGGAACTCGCCGTGACGATGACTTCGACAGCGTCTCCGATGACGACGTTCTCATTCCCGTCGCGGGAATCCTCGACATTCTCGACAACTACGCGTTCGTCCGTACCTCGGGCTACCTCGCAAGCCCAGCAGACATTTACGTTGCGCTCGGCCAGGTCAAGAAGTACAACCTTCGACGCGGTGACGCGATCGTCGGTGCAATTCGCCAGCCACGCGACAACGACTTCCAGAACCGTCAGAAGTACAACGCCCTCGCGACGATTGATTTCGTCAACGGCGCAATCCCAGACGAAGCCACAACTCGCGACGAGTTTTCCGACCTCACACCGATTCACGCAACCGAGGGCCTCGGACTCAAAGGTCGTTTCGATTCAGTCAAGAAGGGCGATCGCATCCTCGTAGACGCCCCTGCCGGAAGCAACCGCACTGGTGTCATTCGCGACCTCGCAGCTGAGATCTCGGCGAGCGCATCTGACGCACACCTCATGGTCGTCGTGTCAGAGGGACAGCCGGAAGATGTCACCGCCCTCGGCCGCGGAGTTCGTGGCGAGGTGAGCGCGTCGTCCTACGACCGTCACTCGGATGAGCACGTCACCGTCGCCGAACTCGCGATTGCCCGCGCAAAGCGTCTCGTCGAGAAGGGCCACCACGTTGTCGTTCTCATCGATTCGCTCACGCGTGTCGCAAAGAACCAGCTCGCCGTCATTCAGGGTGCACGCCCGATTGGTGAAGGAAGCGTCGACTCAGCTGTTTTCGCAGCGACGAAGCGCCTCTTTGGAGCCGGTCGCGCACTCGAGGCTGGCGGGTCACTCACCGTCATCGCCACGGTGGACAACCGCACTGACGGTTTCCCCGGAGCAATTCGTGAAGAGTTGCTCGACATCGCCACTGGCGTCGTCACTCTCTAAGGGCAGTCATGTTCCCGTCCATTGAGGGTCTCATCGCCGAACACGCCCAGTTGCAACTCGATCTCGCCGAGTCGTCGCTTCACACCGACCCCGCGCGCGCGAAGAAGTTGAATCGGCGTTACGCAGAACTCAATGCGATTGTGACGACTCACGAGCAACTGGTTGCGTCGAGCGACGACCTCGCAGCAGCGAAAGAGCTAGCGGCCGACGACCCTGCATTCGCTGAGGAAATTCCGGCACTCGAAACATCGATAGCCGAACTTCAGGAGAAACTCCGACGCCTGTTGATCCCTCGCGACCCAGACGACGGCCGCGATGTCATCATGGAAATCAAGGGCGGTGAAGGTGGCGAGGAATCGGCGCTCTTCGCAGCAGATCTTCTTCGCATGTACAGCCACTACGCAGATTCTCGCGGTTGGCGGGTCGAGGTCATCGACCGCACCGACAGCGATATGGGCGGCCTCAAGGACGTTCAAGTTGCTATCAAGTCCAACTCGACCGACCCCGCCAACGGAGCGTGGGCACGGCTCAAGTACGAGGGCGGCGTTCACCGCGTTCAGCGCGTGCCAGCGACCGAGACCCAGGGACGAATTCACACCTCGACGACGGGTGTGCTCGTGTTCCCCGAAGTCGATGCCCCCGAAGAGGTCGAGATTCACCCCAACGATTTGCGAATCGATGTGTTCCGATCGGGCGGACCGGGCGGACAGTCGGTCAACACGACAGACTCCGCTGTGCGAATCACGCACGTGCCTTCCGGAATCGTCGTGTCGTGCCAAAACGAGAAGAGCCAGATTCAGAACAAAGAATCGGCGATGCGCGTGCTTCGCGCGCGACTTCTCGCGAAGCAGCAGGAAGAACTCGATGCCATCGCGTCTGACGCTCGAAAGAGCCAGATTCGCGGGATGGACCGCTCTGAGCGAATTCGAACCTACAACTTCCCAGAGAACCGCATCGCCGATCACCGCACGGGTTTCAAGGCATACAACCTCGACCAGGTGATGAACGGCGCGCTCGACACCATGATCGATTCGTGCATTCAGGTCGATGAAGAAGCGAGGCTTGCCGCACTCGCGGACAAGCCGTGAACTCAGTCGATCAGCTCGTCACCGACGCAGCTGACCGGTTTGCGCGAGCTGGGATAGTTTCTGCTCTAGCCGACGCTGAACTGCTCGTGGGATTTGTCACGGGGTGGACGCGCGGTGAAGTGTCGGCCAAGGCGTTTATGGGTGCTGAGCTTGACGACGCTGTGGTTGACCGTCTCGCAACTCTCGTTGCCCGCCGCGAATCGCGCGAACCGCTGCAACACATCACGGGTCAGGCACCGTTCCGCTACCTTGTGCTCAACGTCGGACCCGGTGTTCTTGTCCCACGCCCTGAAACCGAACTCGTCGCCGAATGGGCGATTGATGCGCTTCGGCAAGTGCCGAACCCGTCGCCGATCGCTGTCGACCTCGGAACAGGGACCGGCGCGCTGGCTCTCGCACTCGCGACGGAAGTCCCTTACTCGCGAGTCTTTGCGGTTGAGAGATTCGAACCAGCGCTCGAGTGGGCTCGGAAGAACATCGAGTCGTTGGGTGACGGCCGAGTGACACTCGTCGCGGGGGACGCCGAGTCGGCGCTTTCGGAACTCGACGGAACTGTCGATGTTGTCGTGACCAACCCGCCATACATTCCCGACGCCGAACGACCACAGGATCCAGAAGTTCTCGGGTTCGATCCGGAGACGGCACTGTTCGGCGGAGACGACGGATTGCGGGACATTCGTTCATTCGTCGGTGCGGCAGCGCGACTCTTGCGCTCGGGTGGAGTTCTCGTCCTCGAACACGGCGACGGGCAGGGCGAAGCCGTCAGAGCAATCGCCCTCGAACACGGATTCCGTTCCCCCGTCACTCACCTTGACCTTCTTCAGCGAGAACGGGCTCTCACGGCAACGCTCTAAGCGGTGATGGCTAAACTGTGCGAGATGGGAACGACGTACTCGTGCCTCGACACGAAAGAAGCGCTGACCGGACTCCGCATGGCTCGCATGGCCATCGGCCGCGGTCAGCTCGTTGTCGTCCCTACTGACACTGTCTACGGAATCGCGGCCGACGCCTTCAACCCCAAAGCGGTGCAGGCGTTGCTCGATGCAAAAGGCCGAGGGCGCCAATCGCCTCCGCCCGTTCTTATCGATGGCATTCCAACGCTGTCTGCTCTCGCTGAAACCGTGACAGACGAAATGACCGCTCTCGTTCGCGAGTTTTGGCCAGGCGGATTGACCATCGTGGTTCCAGCGCGAGCCACGCTCCAGTGGGACCTCGGCGACACGGGCGGAACCGTCGCGGTCCGCATGCCGGCGAATGACATCGCCAGAGAGCTCTTGAGCGAAACCGGTCCGCTCGCGGTCTCGAGCGCGAACCTCACCGGGCAGCCCGCCGCTCTCACCGCAGCCGAGGCGCTCGCGCAACTGGGTGACTCAGTCGAGGTCTACCTCGACGGGGGGACAGCATCCGAGAGCCGAAGCGGTTCAACCATCGTCGACTGCACACCGACTCTTGAAGGCAAGCCTGTTCGAATCCTGCGCGACGGTGTCATTCCCCGCGAAGCGATTCGTGAGCTACTGGGGTCGATTGCCGAGGATGCCGAGTGAATTACATTCTCGTCGGACTCATCTCAGCTCTCGTCAGTTTCGGTGCGTCCCTCGCAATGCTCAAACTCAGCAAGCGTTTTCGGATCTACCCAGGGATTCGTGAGCGAGATGTTCACACCACTCCGACACCGAGACTCGGTGGCGTCGCGATTGTCCTCGGGGTTGGTGCGGCTTTTGCTTTAGCATCAGCTCTTCCAGCATTTGATCGGGTGTTTGTCGACCCCATTCCCGTCCTCGGGATGTGCGTAGCGATTTCCCTCATGGCAGTTGTCGGAATTCTCGACGACCTCTATGACCTTGACTGGCTCATCAAACTCGGCGCCCAGATCCTTGCCGCCGGTGTCATGGCGTGGTCGGGGATTCAGATTGTCAGTCTTCCGTTCGGCGGAATCATTTTGCTGTCGCCGACGATGTCTCTCGCCCTCACGGTGTTCGCGATCGTCCTCGTGATGAACGCCATCAACTTCATAGACGGCCTCGACGGGTTGGTCGCCGGTGTTTCGCTCATCGCGGGGACCGTGTTCTTCATCTACTCGTACATCCTCGCCATCGGGCCAGGCCACCAAAACTATTTCAACCTCGCAACACTCCTGACAGCGTCGCTCTGCGGAGCACTCATCGGATTCCTCCCCGTCAACTGGCACCCGGCCAAAATGTTCATGGGGGACTCGGGGGCGCTCGTCATCGGGCTCATCATGGCGGGCTCGACCATCTCAGTGACGGGTCAGATCGACCCAGCCACGGTCGACCCGAAACAGTTCTATCCGGCATTCATTCCGCTCGCGATCCCGCTCGCCGTGCTCCTCATTCCACTCGTTGACTTCGGGCTCGCGGTAACGCGTCGACTCATCAATGGCAAGTCTCCGTTCATGGCCGACCGCAAACACCTCCACCACAGGCTCCTCGATATGGGACACACGCACTTCCAGGCAGTGCTCATTCTTTACGCGTGGACCGCGGTGGCAGCGGTCGGAACACTGATGTTCATGTTCGTGCGGATCCGCGTCGCCATCGCGATTCTGGTCATCGGCTTTATCGTGACGGCAATTCTGACGGTCGCACCGCTCGGCAGAAAAAAGCCAATAAACCTGTTCGGTGATTCAGTGGAGGAAAAGAAATGACCACAACAGTGAACCTCGCAGCCAAGGCGATTCGAACCTCTGTCGTTTTCGGAGCTATCGCCACCGCGGGGATCGCCGTTGTTGGCGGGCTCGTCGGGTTTGTGCTCGAAGGGTGGGTCGGTGTCCTCAGCGCACTCCTCGGCTCAACCGTCGCGTTCCTCTTCATGGGCGTCACCGCCCTGTCCATTACCCTCGGGCTCAAATTCTCCGGCGGCTCGCTCATCTCTGGCGTGTTCTTCGGGACAGTGCTCGGTGCGTGGCTCCTCAAGTTTGTTCTGTTCCTCGGCGCCGTTTTCATCATCAGGAACGTCGCGGACATCAATCCGGCCATCGCATTTATCTGCGTGATTTTCGCCGTCATCGCAGCCCTGATTTCGGACGTCGTCGCCGTTTCTCGAGCGAGAATCCCTGTGGTCGACATGGTAGGGTCTTAGGAGCGATGGCAACTTTCCATCTCTTCCCCGCGCCTGATTCAAGGAGACTGCGTTGAACGGACTGACCGGCCTCGTTCTTGCCGAAGCCGTTGAATTTCACGCTCCGTCCATCTCAGAATTTTTCCCCGACATTGTGTTGTTCGAGGGCACCCCGTTTGCCATGAACCGCATCATGATCATCCGCATGATCATGGTCACGCTCCTCGTCGTTCTCTTCTGGTTGGGCACGAGAAAAATGTCACTCGTCCCCGGTCGATTCCAAGGCGTCATCGAAATGGGCCTCGACCTCGTTCGCGTCAACATCGCCGAAGACCTGCTCGGTAAGAAAGACGGCCGACGCTTCCTCCCGATTCTCACGACAATCTTCTTCCTCGTGCTGTTCCTGAACATCACGGGAATTGTGCCTGGGTTCAACATCGCTGGGTCTTCCGTTATCGGAATTCCACTCGTTCTCGCGGTGACGTCGTACCTGACCTTTATCTACGCCGGACTCCGCAAACACCCCGGAGCGTTCCTCCGCAACGCACTTTTCCCGCCCGGAGTGCCCTGGTACTTCTATATTGTCGTCACGCCCATCGAGCTCGTCTCGACGTTCATTTTGCGTCCCGTCACGCTAACGCTTCGACTTCTCATGAACATGATCGTCGGCCACTTGCTGCTCGTCCTCCTGTTCTCGGCTACGCATTTCTTTTTCCTCGGTTTCGGCAACGCGTTCGGCTATGTTTTTGGTACGGGAACACTCGTGTTCGGTATCGCGTTCTCGTTGTTCGAAATCCTTGTCGCTGTACTTCAGGCATACGTCTTCACCCTTTTGACCGCCGTCTACCTTCAGCTCGCGCTGGCGGAAGAGCACTAACCACAAACTGACCCACCCGGGTCAACAACGGAAGGAAACACCATGGTTCTCGCAGAACTCACGGGAAACATCGCCACAGTCGGATACGGCCTCGCCGCAATCGGACCCGCCATCGGCGTGGGCATTGTCGTCGGAAAGACGATTGAATCGGTTGCTCGCCAGCCCGAACTGCAGGGTCGTCTCACGACGCTCATGTACATCGGTATCGCGTTCACCGAAGCACTCGCTTTCGTCGGCATCGCGACCTACTACATCTTCGCCTAACCAACTTTCTAAGGACTCGACATGCAGCACGCACGTGTGTGGGCGGCGGAAACGGCTGAGGCCACGACTAACCCCCTCCTTCCGGCGATTTATGACATCGTCTGGTCGATCATCCCGTTCGCGATCGTCCTCTTCCTGTTCTGGAGGATCGTTCTTCCACGAATGCAAGAGACCCTCGACGCGCGCGCCGAGAAAATCGAAGGCGGAATCGCTCTCGCCGAGTCAGCACAGAAGGAAGCAGCTGACGCGCTCGAGAAGTACAACGTGTTGCTCGCCGAGGCACGCGCCGAGGCATCCGACATCAAGGAAAAGGCTCGCGCAGAGGGTTCGATCATTCTTGCCGAACTGAAGGACCAGGCCTCTGCCGACGCTGCCGCGATCACCGCGAAGGCCCAGCAGCAAATCGAAGCGGAACGCCTTGCAGCAATCCAGTCCCTCCGCTCCGAAGTTGGTCAGCTTGCGCTCGACCTCGCTGGACGAGTGATTGGCGAGCAGGTCAAGGACTCGAAGTCATCCTCTGCCGTTGTTGATCGATTCCTCGCGGAAATCGAAAAGAACGAGAAGAGCAAGTAATGGGCAGTGCATCACGCGTTGCACTCGCCGCGGCAAAGGCCGCGGTCGAGAAGGCCGGCAAACTGAGCAGCGAGACTGGTGTCGCTCTGTTGGCTGCCGGTCGTGCACTCGGCTCCGTGCCGGCGTTGCGTGGTGCTCTCTCAAACCGAATCGCTGACGCGTCTGCGAAGGCTGCACTCATCGATTCAGTTCTCGGAAAGATTGACAAGGGCGCACTCGAACTCGTCAAGAAGATTGTTGCCGAGCGCTGGTCATCGGTAGATGACATGTTCGACGGGATCGAGGAAGTCGGCATTCGTGTCATCGCTGCGAGTGATGATTCGGAGATTGAAGCCGAGTTGTTTGCCGTCGGACGTGCTGTTGCCGCACACCCAGAGCTCGAACTCGCGCTCAACTCGAAGCAGGGTTCGGCGGAAGCCAAGATCACCCTGGTCTCGTCTGTCCTCAAGGGTCAGAGCGATGCGACGACAGCAATAGTCGGCCACCTTGTCTCTGCGCCACGCGGTCGTCGAATCCGCACGTTGCTTGCACACGCCGAAACGATCGTCGCAGAAGCGAACAAGCGCGGAGTTGCAACAGTAACAACGGCACAACCTCTCGACGCAGCACAAATAACTCGTATCGAATCTGTCCTTTCGGCCCGGTACGGCCGAGCTCACCACATCGATCACATCATCGATGAGGACGTTCTCGGTGGCTTCACAATTCAGGTCGGAAACGACACCATTGACGCGAGCATCCGCACGCGCCTAACAGAACTCTCCTCGAAACTCGCGAGCTAGCTCGCCGCACAAAGGGAAAAACCATGGCAGAAGTGAAAATCAACTCGGACGACATCCGCAAGGCGCTTGGCGACTTCGCCAAGTCGTACGAGCCGTCGAAAACGAGCGCAAAGGAAGTTGGCCACGTCATTGACGCTGGTGACGGAATTGCACACGTTGACGGACTCCCCGGCGTGATGGCCAACGAACTCATCAAGTTCGCCGACGGGACTCTGGGCCTCGCCCTCAACCTCGACGAGCACGAGATCGGAACCGTTGTTCTCGGAGAGTTCACCGGAATCGAAGCCGGACAGGAAGTTACCCGCACGGGTGAGGTTCTCTCCGTTGCTGTCGGTGAAGGTTACCTCGGTCGCGTTGTTGACCCGCTCGGAAACCCCATCGACGGACTCGGTGCCATCAAGGCTGAGGGACGTCGCGCCCTCGAGCTCCAGGCTCCCGGTGTTATGGCGCGTAAGTCGGTTCACGAACCGCTACAGACGGGTATCAAGGCAATCGACGCCATGATCCCGGTTGGTCGCGGACAGCGCCAGCTCATCATCGGCGACCGACAGACGGGTAAGACCGCCATCGCCGTCGACACGATCATCAACCAGAAGGCGAACTGGGAGTCGGGAGACACCAACAAGCAGGTTCGATGCATCTACGTCGCAATCGGTCAGAAGGGTTCGACAATCGCCGCCGTGAAGGGTGCTCTCGAAGACGCCGGCGCGATGGAGTACACGACAATCGTTGCTGCACCCGCTTCAGACCCAGCAGGATTCAAGTACCTCGCGCCCTACACCGGTTCGGCAATCGGCCAGCACTGGATGTATGCCGGCAAGCACGTCCTCATCATTTTCGATGACCTCTCCAAGCAGGCTGAGGCCTACCGTGCCGTGTCACTTCTCCTTCGTCGTCCGCCAGGCCGCGAGGCGTACCCCGGCGACGTCTTCTACTTGCACTCGCGTCTGCTCGAGCGTTGCGCAAAGCTTTCTGACA
>WLES01000021.1 GCA_009704155.1 Actinomycetota bacterium
AACTCTTCTTCATCGAGGGTGATTTCACCGCGCGAGCGCATCGCTTCTCGGAATCCACCAGCGAACGTTTCGAACTCGTCGAGGGTCATGCCGCGAATTTCTTGGGCCATGAGTGAAGCGGAGGCCTGCGAAATAGAACAGCCTTTGCCCTCCCACTCGACACCCGTGATGGTTGAGCCGTCGTCGCTGAGAATAACCTTGAGCTCAATCTCGTCGCCGCAGGTCGGGTTGTACTGGTGGGAAACCTCACCACCGGGCGTCAGGCCGTAGCCTTCCTTCTTCTTGTTGTGATCAAGAATGATTTGTTGGTAGAGGGCCTCGAGATTCACGCGCCTTCTCCAAAGAACGAACGCACTCCGGCTACGGCCTCGACAGCGACGTCGATTTCAGCCTTGGTGGAGTAGACGCCGAACGAGATGCGGGTGGATGAATCAATGCCGAGTCGCTTGTGGAGTGGCTGCGCGCAGTGGTGACCAACGCGAACGGCGACTCCCTTCGAATCGAGGAACTGACCAACGTCGTGGGGGTGGACTCCGTCGACCGTGAACGACACAAGCCCGACTCGCTCGACACCAGCATTAGTTCCAAGAATCGTGACACCGTCAATCTCCGCAAGACGGGCATACAGAATTGCGCCGAGTTCAGACTCGTGAGCAGCGGAGCGTTCGACGCCAATCTCATCGAGGAATCGCACCGACTCGGCCCAGCCGATTGCTTGAGTCAAGCGCGGTGTGCCCGGCTCGAACTTGGCTGGCGCTGGAAGGTAATCGGACGACTCGTAATCAACGCGCGTGATCATGGACCCGCCACTCAACACGACGGGCATCACCTTGAGCGCCTCGGTGGTCCCCCACAGTGCGCCGATTCCGGTCGGGCCGTACATTTTGTGTGCGCTGAACGCAACAAAGTCGGCCCCAGAATCGGTGACGTCGAGTTTCATGTGAGGCGCCGCCTGACACGCGTCTAGAACGACCAGCGCTCCTGCCGCACGGGCAGCTAACCCAATCTCACGGAACGGAATGACAATCCCGAGAACGTTGGAGACCGCCGAAAGTGCGACGATTCGTGTTCGATCCGTCATGACACCGCGGACGGCGTCTACCGTGAGAATTCCGTCGTCAGTAATGGGTGCGACGCGAATTACGGCGCCCGTCGCATGTGCGACCTCTTGCCACGGAATCAGGTTGGCATGGTGTTCCAGTTCAGTAACAACAATCTCGTCGCCCGGAGCAAGTGTGAATCGTGACGAACCGCCCGCGGCCGATGCGCGCTGCACCGCCAATGAAACAAGGTTGATGGATTCGGTTGCGTTAGACGTAAAGACGAGATTGTTCGGGGCTGCGCCAACGAAGCCCGCAATTGTTGCCCGTGCGTCGTCGTAGGCCTCGGTTGCCTCTGCGGCCAGAGTGTGGGCACCGCGATAGACGGCGGCGGTCTTGGTCAACGCAAAGTCGGATTCGAGTTCCACGGCACGACGAGGACGAAGCGATGTGGCGGCCGTGTCGAGATACACGAGCGGGTTGTCACCGACCCGAACGTCGAGTTCGGGGAACTCGGCGCGAATTCGCGAACTCTCGGCGGCGGAGAACACCATTACATCCTCTCCGGTGCACTGACACCGAGGAGGAACAGTCCGTTTCGCAAAACCTGGCCAGCGGCATCATTGAGCCACAAGCGGGTGCGGTGCACGTCGGTCACCGGCTCATCACCCATGGGGGTGACGCGACAGTTGTCGTACCAGCGGTGATAGAACGCTGCGAGCTCTTCGAGGTAGCGGGCAACGCGGTGTGGCTCGCGCAACTGGGCAGCCTGTGCGACGATTCGCGGGAAGTCCGCGAGCGCCGTACCGAGATCGGATTCGGTCTGGTGGGTCATGAGCGACGCATCAAAAACGGTTCGATCAACACCGGCGGTGGCAGCGTTGCGGGCAACCGCCTGGGTTCGTGCGTGGGCGTATTGAACGTAGAAGACGGGGTTGTCATTGGTGTGCTTCTGCAGCAACTCAGGGTCGAGCGTGAGAGGTGAATCAGCTGGGTACCGTGCGAGCGAGTAGCGCAGTGCGTCGGTGCCAAGCCATTCGCGCAAGTCGTTGAGCTCGATGATGTTGCCAGCGCGCTTCGACAACTTTGCGCCGTTGATCGACACGAGTTGCCCGATAAGAATCTCGATGTCCTTCTCAGGGTCGTCACCAGCAGAGCCGGCGAGCGCCTTCAGGCGGTGGACGTAGCCGTGGTGGTCAGCGCCGAGCAGATAGATCTTGTGCAGGAACCCGCGGTCACCCTTTGACAGGTAATACGCAGCGTCGGAAGCAAAGTATGTGTAGATGCCGTTTCCGCGTCTAATCACCCGGTCTTTGTCATCGCCAAAGTCAGTGGTACGCACCCACACGGCATCGTCTGCGTCATAAACGTGCCCTTGCGCTCGAAGTCGCGTGATGGCGTTCTCAACCAGCGAACCATCACCACCGGCGTGCAGAGTTCGCTCGCTAAACCACACGTCGAACTCGACGTTGAATCGCGCCAGTGAATCCTTGATTTCCTGCAGTTGGATGTCGTACCCAATATCGCGGGCAATCGCAATCGCTTCGTCGCGCGGCAGGTTTGCCAAATCTGGTCGACGATCCAGTGCATTGCGGCCAAGTTCAATGACGTACTCACCGGGATAGCCGTTTTCAGGGGTGGGCTCACCGAGAGCGGCAGCCAAAACAGATTCACCGAAAACGTCCATCTGGGCACCAGCGTCGTTGACGTAAAACTCGTTCGCAACCTGCGCACCGGACGCCCGAAGCACACGACCGATCGAATCGCCCAGTGCAGCCCAGCGGGTGTGTCCAATGTGAAGCGGGCCGGTCGGGTTGGCCGAGACGAACTCAAGGTTGATGTGTTGCCCGTCGAGTGACGAGTTGTGACCGAATCGATCACCCTCGGTCAGGATGGTGCGCGCGATTTCCCCTGCCGCTGCAGCATCGAGCGTGATGTTGAGGAAGCCTGGTCCAGCAATCTCGACCGACGAAATGCCCTCAATAGCAGTCAGCTCTGAAACTAGATCAGTCGCTAAATCACGCGGATTCACACCGATCTTCTTTGCCAGTTTCATGGCAATCGATGTCGCCCAGTCGCCGTGATCGCGATTC
This sequence comes from Actinomycetota bacterium, assembly GCA_009704155.1. Lineage (GTDB taxonomy): Bacteria > Actinomycetota > Actinomycetes > Actinomycetales > Microbacteriaceae > MWH-TA3. Next base: position 3,134 of record WLES01000021.1, read on the forward strand.
TTTGGGCGCTCCAGCGCGACAACTGAATCGTCGATTTCAATCTCTACATCAGCGCCACTCGACCCCACAATTCGGCTCGCAATCTCAGCGATTGCACGGCTCAACGAATCGGGGTTCACCCCTTAATCGTAGTCGCACCCCGCAACCGTGTCGTTGATAGGCTGACGTTCAAGCCCCTTTAGCTCAGTGGATAGAGCGTCTACCTCCGGCGTAGAAGGTCGCAGGTTCGAATCCTGTAGGGGGTACCAAGCCTTCTCTCAAGTTCACGGCATACTGGGGGCATGACCTTCAGCGCTGAAGTCAAACCGACCACGCGACGCACGGACGTTCTCGAATGGGTGTCGGAAATCGCCCGTTTGACGAAACCCTCCTCAATTCACTGGGTGACCGGCTCAGAATCCGAACAGCGGCACCTCATCGACGTCATGGTTGCCGCCGGCACAATTGCGCAGCTCAACCCAGAGAAGCGTCCCAATTCGTTTATTGCCCGATCGCACGAGAGCGATGTTGCCAGAGTTGAATCACGAACGTTTATTTGTTCAACACACCAAAAAGACGCTGGCCCAAACAATAACTGGGCTGAGCCAGACGAAATGCGATCGACCCTCGGCGGTGTTTTCACTGAATCGATGCGCGGGCGAACAATGTACGTTATTCCATTCCTGATGGGACCGATCGGCTCCCCCGTGACACGTGCAGGAATTGAGATAACGGATTCACCCTACGTCGTCATGTCAATGGGCGTCATGACGAGGGCGGGAATCGTCGCCATGGAGGTAATTGACAGCGGCGTCGACTGGGTCAAAGCCGTTCATTCCGTTGGAGCGCCGCTCGAGCAGGGCGAGGCGGATGTGCCGTGGCCGTGCAACACGACCAAATACATCACCCACTTCCCAGAGACCCGAGAGATTTGGTCGTTCGGATCGGCCTATGGCGGAAACGCACTCTTGGGAAAGAAGGCGTTCGCGCTTCGAATTGCGTCGGCGATGGCGCGCGACGAGGGCTGGCTCGCAGAGCACATGATGCTGATTCGCGCCACATCGCCCGATGGTCGCGTCAAGCACATCGCGGCAGCATTCCCGAGCGCCTGCGGCAAAACCAACTTCGCGATGTTGCAACCGACCCTGCCCGGCTGGACGATCGAAACGCTCGGTGATGACATCGTGTGGATGTGGGTCGACGAAGACGGAAAGCTTCGCGCAATCAATCCGGAAACGGGATTCTTCGGCGTCGCACCAGGAACGAGTGAGAAGTCGAACCCCGTCGCGATGGAAACCATGTGGGGAAACACAATCTTTACGAACGTCGCTGTTACGGACGACAACGACGTGTGGTGGGAGGGCATGACCCGCGAGACCCCCGATCACCTCATCGATTGGCGGGGAGACGACTGGACTCCAGCGAGCGAACAACCAGCTTCACACCCAAACGCTCGATTCACCGTCGCGATCAGCCAGTGCCCGTCAACCGCAGCCGGCTGGGACGACCCACACGGAGTGGTCATTGACGCCCTGATTTTTGGCGGTCGACGCCGAACCACAATGCCTCTCGTCGTCGAAGCACGCTCGTGGCAACACGGGGTATACCTTGGCGCAACGATGGCGTCAGAGCGAACGGCAGCCGGTGAGGGAATCGTCGGCGAACTCACCCGCGACCCGTTTGCCATGGCGCCGTTCACGGGGTACCACGTCGGTGATCACTGGGCGCACTGGTTGGCAATCGGCGAGCGCCTTGCGCAATCAGGGCACGCGCCCCGAATTTTCCAGGTGAACTGGTTCCGCCGTGGCGACGACGGTCGTTTCCTGTGGCCCGGGTTTGGCGAAAACATTCGCGTTGTCGACTGGATTGTCAAGCGACTTTCTGGCGAAACTGGTGGGGTCGACTCGCCTATCGGAGTTTTGCCTCATCGCGCTGACGTCAACATGCACGGATTGACCGTGAGCGATGCCGACCTCACCGAACTCCTCACCGTCGATCACGCTGTCATCGAAGAAGACGCGATCTCGGCACAGTCCGTGTTGGAGTTCGCCGGCGTCCGAACACCTCAATCGATGTGGGACGAAAACGCCGAGACACTCCGCCTCTCAAGTTAGTCGTGTCATTGCGAGAAAACCAGCAAAATCGGCCTTAGATTTGTGTCAACAGGAGGCCATCATGCAGTTTGCTCGCCCATTACTCGGAGCGGCAACCGCTTCGGTGCTTCTACTCTCAGGGTGCTCGTTGTTTCCGTCGGGGGAAACAACGCCGCAACCAACCAATTCTGAGGTGGCGCCCACGCCGACAGAGTCGGCCGCAGAAGGCGAGGGAACGTTCGCGGTCCCCAGCGACTGCCTGACGATTTTGCCCAAGGCTCAGGTCGATTCATACGCGAGCGAAAACATCATTCTTCTCGCAGGTCCCGGTGGGGTCTATGGCGGCGAACTCGTCCCTGATCCGACGCCGGAAATGCTCGAAGGGGGAATTTCCTGCTACTTCGGGTACGACAACGACGACCCCAACCAGATTCAGATTTACTCTGTTGTTTCGGCTGCGCCAGTTTCTGCGACAAACCGGGACTCCATCGCAGAGACACTTCTCGGCCAAGGGCTCAACGAAGGCACCAACGCTGCCGGGTACTCCACCTTCTCAATCCTCGGCGACACCGACGCAAACGTCCCAGCGATGTTCAACGTCATCTCTGACGATTCGTGGATCTCCGTCATCAGCGTGTTCGGCGGGGAAGCGTTCTTTGAAGAAAACGTGGCGATCGCCGAACTCGTTCGCGACCAGGTCTACAACTAGCGGTGGGCGCGCTTCGCGCCGACACAAATCACCCCTCGTGGAACGCGGTATTTGACCAACACCGCACGGAACTCGACGCCGTTGCGCGGTTTCTTGAAACTGAACAGGCGGCAGGGAATCACGTCCTGCCAGCGGCCGTATCGGTGTTTCGCGCATTTGCCCAACCACTTGACTCTGCACGCGTTGTCATCGTCGGTCAGGACCCATACCCAACCATCGGCCACGCGATGGGGCTGGCGTTCAGTGCGGCGCGGGATGTTCGGCCGATCCCGCGAAGTTTGAGCAACATCTATCGCGAGCTGGAATCCGACCTCGGCATCGAGCCGGCTGGACACGGCGACCTCACGAACTGGGCCAATCAGGGCGTTCTCTTGCTCAACCGAGTGCTCACGGTGCGAGCTGGCGCCGCCGGTTCACACCGTGGAATCGGCTGGGAGGCCGTCACCGCGACTGCCCTGTCAGCCCTTGCCGGCAGAGGAGGTCCGCTCGTCGCGATCCTGTGGGGAAACGATGCGAAGAGTGCGGCCCAGTTTCTTGGGAACGTCCCGATCATCGAATCAGCTCACCCATCACCGCTTTCGGCACGGAACGGCTTCTTTGGCTCGCGCCCGTTCTCTCGTGCAAACGAGTTGCTCGTCCAGCAGGGTGGTCAGCCAATCGACTGGCGCGTTTAGACTCGTCGCGTGACCGACGTGACTTTCCGAGCAGCGACCGCCTCAGACGCGGCAGCGCTGTCGGCGATTTACAACTTCTACGTCGAGACTTCGACAGTCACATTTGACCTCGACTCGTGGTCGGTCGACGACATGATCCACAAGATTGATTCGGTCGAAGCACTCGGGATGCCGTTCATTGTTGCCGAACTCGACGGCGACATCGTCGGTTACGGATACCTGTCAACGTGGCGTGAGAAGTGCGCCTACGAGACGACGATGGAGAACACGCTGTATCTTCGCGAGGATTCGCGCGGCTTAGGCATCGGCGGGCGTCTGCTCGACGAACTGCTCGAACGAGGTCAGCGGGCTGGGGTCCGTGAAGTCATCGCGGTTATCGCCAACACAACCGATGCGACCCCCTCGATTAGCCTTCACGAACGAAACGGTTTCGTGCGCGTTGGAGAAATGCGCAACGTGGGAAACAAGTTCGACAGGTGGCTCGGGATTGTCATGCTTCAGAAATCTCTCGCGTAACACTGCGTCACTTCGTTACGGTGTGTTTCACTCGCGGTGGCGGTTGAGGTTCGCAGTTTCTACTGTGAAGTATCCGCCGAACCCAAGGAGACACAATGACGTGGAAATTTGAGACCCAGCAGATTCACGCTGGTGCAGCCCCGGACCCAACAACCAACGCTCGTGCCGTGCCGCTGTACCGCACCACCGCGTATACGTTCAACAGCGCCGACCATGCGAAGAACCTCTTCGCCTTGGCCGAGTTTGGGAACATCTACACCCGAATCATGAACCCGACCCAGGATGTCGCCGAGAAGCGAATCGCTGCTCTTGAAGGCGGAACCGCTGCACTTCTCCTCGCCTCCGGCCAGGCAGCCACGACGTTCGCGATTCTCAACATCGCTGGTGCCGGAGACCACATTGTCTCCTCGGCAAACGTCTACGGCGGAACGTACAACCTCTTCCACTACACCTTTGCGAAGCTCGGCATTGAGGTCACCTTCGTTCAGAACCAGGACGACCTCGACGAATGGCGTAACGCCGTTCGCCCCAACACCAAGGCGTTCTTCGGTGAGACAATCGCGAACCCTCGGATTAACGTTCTCGACATCGAGGGCGTGTCAGGAGTAGCCCACGAAGCGGGGATTCCCCTCCTCGTCGACAACACCATTGCAACACCGTATTTGATTCGTCCGTTCGAGCATGGCGCCGACATCATCATTCACTCGGCGACGAAGTTCCTCGGAGGACATGGCACCGCAGTTGCTGGTGCGATCGTCGACGGCGGAAAGTTCGAATGGTCAAAGAACGTCGAGAAGTTCCCCGGACTCACCGAGCCCGACCCCTCGTACCACGGGGCTTCGTACACCACGGTCCTCGGCGACGCGATTGCTTACATCATCAAGGCGCGCGTGCAGTTGCTTCGTGACATCGGGGCTGCCGTTTCACCAGATAACGCGTGGGCACTCATCCAGGGAATCGAAACCCTCAGCCTCCGCATCGAACGCCACGTCGAGAACGCCATCGCCGTTGCGAAGTGGCTCGAGGCGCACGACGATGTTGCCACGGTGTTCTACGCAGGGCTCGAGGCGAGCTCGGGATACGCCGCGGCCAAGAAGTACGCACCCAAGGGAGCCGGTGCGATCCTGTCGTTCGAACTCAAGGGCGGCGTCAACGCAGGCAGAACGCTCGTCGAAAGCACGAAACTGTTCAGCCACGTTGCCAACATCGGTGATGTCCGCTCGCTGATCATCCACCCGGCGTCAACGACGCACTCGCAGCTCAGCCCGGAGGAGCAGTTGTCCTCGGGCGTTACCCCCGGCCTGGTTCGCCTGTCGGTGGGCCTCGAGCACATCGACGACATCATCGCCGACCTCGAGCACGGTTTCGCCGCAGCACGCAAAGCCAAATAACGCAATCCGCGACGGGGTTGGGTCTTCGGACTCAGCCCCGCCGTTGTTTCCCGTGAGAGGATTGACGAACCATGGATTGGCAGACCTCGGAAGAGACCGTCCCTTCGGCCTTCGTGACCGAAGGGTCGATGCGTGTTCTCGGTGCCCCGCCCGTCACGGGTGCGTGGCGCGACGGCGATCACCCGGGGAAACGAAAGTTTGCCCAACTCGGTGACCTTCCTCTCGAGAGCGGTCGAACATTGCCGCGCGCGCGAATTGCCTACGAA
>WLES01000022.1 GCA_009704155.1 Actinomycetota bacterium
ATCACTCGGGAACGCGCTCGTAGCTCGGCGTCGTCGCACGCTCGCAGGCGATGACGGTCAGTTGCTGATCCTCGCCGCCGATCACACGTCGCGCGGCAAGATCTCCCTCGGCAGCGACCCGCTCGCTATGGCTGACCGCTACACGCTCCTCGAGCGCCTTGTGCGCTGCCTCGCCCTGCCCGGGGTCGACGGTGTGTTGGCGAGCGCCGATGTCCTCGAGGAGTTGGCGTGGCTTGGTGCCCTTGACGGCAAAATCGCGATTGGCACGATGAACCGAGGTGGCATCATCGGGGCGCGCTGGGAGCTCGATGATCGCTTGACCGCGTACGACGCTGAGCACGTTGAGTCAATGGGGCTTGACGGTGGAAAGACGCTCATCCGCATCGACCACACTGACCCCGGCGTCGCTCGCACAATTGAAACAGTTGCGCGGCTATCGACCGAGCTTGCCGACCGCCGGCTCATGTCACTCATCGAGCCGTTGCCGTATGTCACGGGTGCAGACGGTAAGCCTCGATTTGAGTCATCTCACGACGCTCTCGTCAAAGTCGTTGCGATTGCCTCAGGATTGGGCTCCTCGTCGGCGTACACCTGGCTCAAGGTTCCGGCGAGCGAGCGGATGGATGAAGTGGCCGGTGCGACAACGCTCCCCATCCTGTTGCTCGGCGGTGAACCCGGTCCAAATCCAGACGAGACTTTTGATTTGTGGGAGGCGTCCATGACGCAACCTAATGTTCGCGGGCTCGTTGCCGGACGAGCGCTGCTCTACCCGAACGACAACGATTCTGAAGCCGCGACCGCCCGTGCATCGCGCGTTGTGCGGCCAGACAGTTCCCCCAACCCGAAAGGCTCGTCATGACCTGGTTTCACCCTGCGGGGACACTGGCAGATGGTGTCGCTGATGTCACCGTAACTCCCGAGGTTGCTGGTTGGGCGTACAGCGGGCTTCGCGTGTTCACGCTGTCGGCGGGGACTCCCGTCACCATGACGCTCGACGGCGAGGAGGGCGTCATCGTGCCCCTCTCAGCGCGGAACGTGCGCGTCACGGTCAACTTCGAAGAGTTCACCCTCGAAGGCCGTGACGGGGTGTTTAGCGCCGTTTCTGACTGGATCTACGCTCCGGTGGGGTCGACGGTGACGATGTCGGCCGATTCGGGCGAAATCGCGGTGTGCACGGCACGTGCCACTGAGGTTTTCCCCGTCGCGCACATTCGTGCCGCCGACGTGCAGGTCGAGGTGCGAGGGTCTGGACAGGCCACCCGCCAAGTGACGAACATTGCAACACCAGGTTCGTTCACGGGTGCACACAAGATCAACGTGTGCGAAGTCATTACTCCTGGCGGAAACTGGTCATCCTGGCCACCGCACCGCCATGATGGCATCGGAGATTGCCCAACCGACAACGAAGAGATTTACTACTTCAGAATTGGCAAAACCGACAGCCCACACGGCCACCCTTCCGGCCAGGGACTGTTCCACGTGTACACCGTCGACGGCTCGGTTGACGAAAACCTCACCCTCCACGACGGTGACGTGTATGTCGTCCCGCAGGGCTACCACGGGCCGACCGTTGCCCCGCCCGAGTACCCGATGTACTTCCTCAATGTTCTTGCCGGACCGGCGGAAGACAGGACAATGGCTTTTTGCGATGATCCCGAGCATCACTGGATCCGCGATTCGTGGAACACTCAAGTACAAGACCCCCGGTTGCCGTTGACTTCGGCTACCGGCCGCACAGAGAAGAGCTAGAAATGAACCGTCGAATTGGTGTCGCCGTCCTCGGACTCGGGTGGATGGGACAGGCTCACAGCCGATCCATGCTTCGCATCCCGTCGTTGTTTCCCAATCGATCCTTTGACCCAGTGCTCGTCGTCTGCGCTGACACGGAGGAGGAACGCCGTGAACGCGCTGTTCGCGACTTCGGGTTCGAGCGGGCCGTTGCTGACTGGCATGAGGCAATCAACTCGGACGACGTCGATGTTGTCTGGGTGACTGCACCCAACATGCTCCACGTACCCATGATCGAAGCGGCGTGCGCGGCCGGTAAAGCTGTCTTTAGCGAAAAACCGATCGGTGGCAAGCCAGAACAGACTGTTGAGGCGTTCGAGTTGGCCGCAAAAGCCGGTGTTCGCACTGGTGTCGGTTACAACTACCTCTGGGCGCCGCTCGTTTTGCACGCAAAGCATCTCATCGACTCGGGCGCTCTCGGGGAGATCACTCACTACCGCGGCCGTTTCCTTTCGATGTACGGAAGCGATGAGCTCGGTCTGCTCACGTGGCGATTCATTCTCGACCAGGCCGGATACGGCGTCACGAGCGACATCCTCAGCCACTCGGTCTCGCTCGCCCAGTTCCTCATCGGTGACATCACGAGCGTTGTCGGTATGCAGAACACGACAATTCCGAAACGCCCGCTGCCCACTGGTGCGGCAAGCCACTACGGTCGCGGTCGACCTGAAGACCCCAAGGGCGATGTGGAAAATGAAGACTTCGCGTCGATGCTGTGCCACTTCGAAAACGGCGCAACCGGAACTTTCGAAGTCAGCCGCACAATGGTCGGCCCCGAGAGCCAGAACGCCTTCGAAATTTATGGCACCAAGGGTTCGCTCGCGTGGAATCTCGAAACGATGAACGAGCTCCAGTACTACAAACTGACGGAAGACCCCAGTTCTGGTTACACCACCATTTACGGCGGGGACCGGTTCCCCTTCCACGGCGCGTTCTCGCCAGGTCAGGCCAACCCCATCGCACTCGAAGACCTCATCACGATCGAAGACTTTTCGTTCCTCGAAGCAGTCGCAACCGATGCGCCGTTCTCACCGAGCTTCCGCGAAGCCGTGGATGTCGTCAACGTGCAGCAAGCCCTCATCAACTCGTGGGGTTCAAAGTCGTGGGAGAACGTCACAGACTTGACCGGGGGATCGAATGGCAAGTAAGACAATTCGCCTGACCACTGCCGAAGCCCTCGTGCGGTATCTCATCGCGCAGCGCACTGTCGTCGACGGCACGAATGTCCCCCTTTTCCCCGGTGTTTACGGCATCTTCGGCCACGGCAACGTGACCAGTCTCGGCCACTCACTTGAGACCCACCGAAAAGAATTGCCCGTGTGGAGAGGCCAAAACGAGCAGGGAATGGGCCTTGCGGCCGCTGCGTTTGCGAAAGCTGCTCGCCGCCAGCAAATCATGGTGTGCACGTCGTCAATCGGGCCGGGTGCGACCAACATGGTGACCGCCGCCGGTGTAGCCATGTCGAACCGTCTGCCCGTCTTGTTCATCGCGGGCGACACCTTCGTCTCGCGTCTCCCCGACCCAGTTCTTCAGCAGGTAGAGCACTTCGGAATGCCGTCGACGACGGTCAATGATTCGTTCCAGTCGGTTGTTCGCTACTGGGATCGCATTACCCACCCAGCGCAAATCCTCAACTCACTCCCACAGGCCGTTGCGACAATGCTCGATCCCGGCGATTGTGGCCCGGCATTCATTGGTTTGCCTCAAGACATTGCGGCTGAGGCCTATGACTACCCCGAAGCTTTCTTTGACACCACCGTGAACGAAAGCCCCCGTCCGCGGCCCGATCGCGGCCAATTGGCCAAGGCTGTGGCGGCGCTTAGGGCGGCCAAACGTCCCGTCATCATCGCTGGAGGCGGCGTTCACTATTCGCGCGCAGAAAGCGAGCTCGCCGAGTTTGCAGACAAGCACGGCATCCCCGTCGTGGAGACTGTCGCGGGGAAATCGTCACTGCTCGCGAGCCACCCTCGATATTCCGGTCCGCTCGGTGTCACCGGAGCAGATGCAGCCAACCAGGTCGTTCGCAAGGCGGATCTCGTCCTGGCTGTAGGAACACGTCTCGAAGATTTCACGACCGGTTCGTGGACGCTGTTTGACGCCGAGACTAAGTTCATCGGCGTCAACGCGGCTCGTTTCGACGCCTGGAAGCACAAAGCACTCCCAGTTGTCGCTGATGCCCGTGAGGCCCTCACGGAGATCAGCGAAGCGCTCGAGGGTTGGACTGCCGACACTTCGTGGACGACTGAGGCCGCCGGACACCGCGACGACCTCACCGCTTTCGTCAATCGCCGCACAGCCGATGACGGCGTGTGGCCGCCAAGCTACGGACAGTTGGTTGGGCTCGTGCATGAATCGGCTACTCCCGAGGACTACGTGCTCACTGCAGCTGGTGGACTGCCAGGAGAACTCAACATCAACTGGATGAGCAAAGGGATCGCAACGTTCGACTGCGAATACGGCTTCTCATGCATGGGATATGAAATCTCTGGTGCGTGGGGCGCCGCCATGGCACGGTCGACCGGCGAGGTCTACTCCATGGTCGGTGATGGCTCGTATTTGATGATGAACTCGGACATCTATGCGTCCGTGCTGTCAGGTCACAAAATGATCCTCGTCGTCTGCGACAACGAGGGTTACGCGGTCATTGAGCGCCTTCAGGTCAATCAGGGCGGAGCTTCGTACAACAACATGCTCGCCGACTCCAATGGCACCGGCACCAGCGCACGCGTCAACTTTGCCGCACACGCTGCTTCGCTTGGAGCAGAGACATACGAAGTGCACAGCCTCGCTGAATTTGCCGATGCCCTCGCCAAGGCTCGCAAGTCTGACAAGACCGCCGTCATCGTGACAAAGGTTCGTGCACAAGACTTCACCGAAGGCGGAGCATTCTGGCAGGTTGGTGTGCCGGAAGTGTCCGACCGTGCAACAGTAACCGCAGCTCGCAAGTCAATGGATGAGGGTCTCAAGGCGCAACGCCCCGGTGTTTAATCCCGTTCTTGACCGACGTCAGTGGCTTTATTCTCCACGCCTCGTGCGATAGGTTTTTCATATGAAAACTCGTGCCATTGTCGCAGTCGCCATCGCATCGACTGCCGCCCTTGCCGTCGCTCCCTCTGCTTCTGCATCGTCAACAGGAACCACTCCTGTGGGATCAACGATCACTGCCACAGCCTGGGAGCGCGGTGGTCTCGACGACTTTAGTTACGCTTACGCCGGTGACAGCTTGGTGCCACTCGATGGCTTCGAGGAATACGTTTACCGCCTTCACAGCAACGGAGCAAATGTCGACGTGCAAGGAACGACGGGATACGTCGGTCTCACAGAAGCCGAGCAAAGCCAGTGGTATGTCGACGCGGGTTACGCGCCGTACGACTTCACCTGGGTTGCGTTCACGTGCCTCGGGGACTACGACACAAATTCCGATGCCCCCCTGGTTGACGAGGGAATCAGCCTGACCGAAATGCACTACACAGCTGCAGATGTCATGTTCCCGTCAGAAGACCGCGACTTCTGGAACGACTACGTGCCGAACCTTTCAAATGCGCTCCTCGGTGAAACACTTTTTGGGCTGGATGATTTTGACCTCGCCAAGGCTTCAGTGACGGGATACACCGCGGCGGTTGGAGGTGGGGGTGCCTTCGACGAATTGGCCTTCTCTGTTTCGTACCCCGAGTTTGAGTGTCCTGACGGCACCGATCTTGAAATGTTCCCGATCATGGATTCAGCAGATCCTGGCAACTTCGCAACCGACCGTGACCTCATGATCTCTGAAAACCTCATCATCGACGTCAGCAAAAACAGCCGCGAAATTGCGGCTGACGGCGTCTTCATTGGAGTGACGGGAACTGTTCTGTTTGGTGATTTCAACGCTGCCCTGTGGGGAATGACACAGGTTAGCGGAGACCTTGCCGACACCGGCACGGACGCAACTGGTATCGCGTTGCTGGGTGGCGGGCTTGCCGTTGTCGGGGCCTTGACCGCAGCAGTGCGGGTTTCCCGCCGACGCGCTTAGCACCTCCTCAAGAAGCGCCCAGCACCCTCGCTGCGCGCCTAGTCTCATTGGCGCATGTGCCGCCGGCATGTCTGACTGAGCAATGATGAGACTGAGCATCGTCGTTCCTGCCCCCAGGTGAGTCAGGTGGAACCGAGTTACTTTATCGAGTGACGCGGGCGCGCGTGCGGCGAACCACGGCGAGTGCGAGGCCGGCTGTGAGGAGGCCGAGCGCGTAGAGGGTCATCGATCCAGCACCGAAGCCAGTTTCGGCTAGGTCGCCATCGCCTCCGCCGCCTTCAGGCTCGTCGAACAGCTCCCAGATTCCACCCTCTTGAGTGACGTATGCTCCGAGCTCGACTGGCTTGGACATTGCGTCTAGCGGGTCGTCTGCGTACGTTTCGACGTCGTAAACACCACTGATGAGACCACCAATGATGAACTCACCGTTTTCATCCGCCACAATCGGGAAGAGTACGTCGTCAAGGGTGTTTATCTCACCGTCAGACCCTGACCATCGCAAGAGAACTTCTGCGAACGGCACCGGCTCACCGGTTTCCTGGAGGACAATCTGGTTGCTCACGAGGTTCGAGAACCCTGCACCAGCAAGGTCCTGCTCGAGAACGGGATCCTCAAGGACGAATCGGATTGCGCCCGGCGTGCCGCCACCGACTGTTTCTTGGAAGTCTGACGGCATCGAGTAGACGAGAGTGTAGTTTCCGTACGGCAACTGCGGAATGGTGTAGTTGCCGTCGGCATCAGTTGAGCCAACCCAGTAGTAAACCACACCGACCTCGAGCGGGCTTGCAAGTGATTTGGCCCCTGGAATGATGCTTCGAATACCGGCACTGAAGGACTGTAGTGGCGACAGAGCTGGACCAAACGTAGGATCCAGGTCTCCCTGACGCACGAGGGCGATTTCCATGTTGGGAAGGATCGACTCAGAGTCATTGAGAGTTGCGTCGAAGTTTGTGTCGACCCACAGTTTTCCGCTCACGTCTCCGACCGGGCCGTCGAAATAGGTGAACGCACGTGGCAGTGTAATGATTCCCGTGTCGGTCGTCACTTCAACATCAACTGTTTCGACAACGTGCGCTGGGGTACGAACAGTCAGCGACGTGCCGTCCTCAGAAACTGTCTCTTCGGTTCCGGCAACTCCATCGAATGTCACCTGTGCTGGGTTTCCAGCGGTGTCACGCAGGTTTGCGCCGGTGAACGTCACGAGGGTTCCACCCACTGTCGGTCCTTGCGGCGGGAACATGGTCGAGATCTCTGGCGACGGTGGGAGTGGGATGTAGGTGTAGACGCCGGTGAGAGTCTCAGGGCCTTCAGTTGTGGTCACCACTACGTCGACAAGCCCCTCGACGTGCTCAGGGGTGAGCCCCGTGATGGTGTTCGAGTTCACAAGGACAACGTCCGTCGCAGCCAGACCGTCGAACTCAACCGTCGGGGCGTCAAAGCCGAACCCAGAGCCGGTAATTTCAAACGGCATTCCGCCGATAACGAATCCTTCATCGGGAGTGATCGCGAGGTATTGCGGCCCTGTGATTGTGAGGGTTGCGGGGACAATCGTAATGACGTAGTTGCCAGCAGAACCTCTAGTGAATGTTTCTACTTCACCGCCGACTTCGAACATTCCCGGCGTGGCAGGCTCAGTCGCGCCTCCATCGAACGTCAAAGCTAAGGTTCCGATCGCGTCAGAGCCAACCAAATCAATCGTCGTTCCTGTGAACGTAGGTATTGCCTGTCCCCAACCGATTGTTCTGTCGGCGAGCGTGTACGTGAGCGGCTTAGGGTCAACCGTCAGCTCGCCGTCGATATACGCAATGTCGTAGTTTCCTGCAGCGCCCGTCGAGAACGCTGCGGCCGCCCCGGTGATTACGTAGGTTCCTGCATTCGAAACAGTTGAATCGTAGCTGTATGTGAGGCTGCCAATTGCATCAGAGTAGGCCAAGCTGCCTTCGGTGAGGTCAAACGAGTTACCCGGGATTGAGTCACCGAACTCCATCGACTGGTCAGCTACCGTCAGTGAGATTGGGCGCTTTGTGATCGTGAACGATGAACCAGTGAATGGGCTGATGGAGTAGTTGTTGCCGCCCGATAGTGATCCAACAGTAATGGCGTAGTTGCTTACCGACTCACCACTCGCGCGGGTCAACTCGCCCTCAAGGGCGTCTCCGTCGAGGAGGCCGGTTGCAGTGTAAGTGAGTGCTGGGTCGGCTTCGCCGTACATCTTCGTTTGCGGGTCAACAACGACCGAAATTGTCTTCTTCGTAACGCTCAGGTTCGCCGAGACAAAAGTAATGGTGTAGTTGCTGTTATCCAACGACCCCTGCGTAATGGCATAAGTTCCAGCCGGCTCACCAGCATCACGCGACAAATCACCGGCCAGTTCGTAACCAGACACGATCGAACCAGACGTCACCGACCACGTCAACTCAGGATCAGCATCACCATACGCCTTCGTCTTCGCAGCAGCCGTCACCGTAATCGGACGAGTCGTAATCTCGAACGTCCCATCAACCACAGTCACCGTGTAGTTGGAACCACCCGAAATTGTTCCTTCAGAAATTGTGTAGAAACCAACCGTCTCACCCTCAGCACGTGACAGCGAACCACTCAGAGTGTCACCACCAACAAGAGCACCACTCGTGACCGTATAGGTCAACGCAGGATCCGACCCACCAAACTGCTTCGACTTATCCGTCGCCGTCAACTCAATATCAATCGGATCAATCGTGAACGTTCCTGGAAGGAAAGTCACATCATAATTTGAACCGAAGCTGAGCGTCCCAGACGAAATCTCATAGGTTCCTGCATCGGCACCGGCAGCACGCGACCCTGCACCAGTTGGGGTGTCACTATTGACCAGGTTCCCATCAGTCACCGACCACGTAAACGACGCTGGATCG
>WLES01000023.1 GCA_009704155.1 Actinomycetota bacterium
CAAGCGCAGCCTTGGCCGGGACCTTCTTCATGCGGTAGTAGTCGGCAATGTCCGTGAGTGTTGCCACGCCAAGAGCCCGCACAGCGTCTGTAACGAGCGCCCGGCGCGCATCTAACTCGGGGATCGCTATTGCTCTCAGTGAATCTGGGACTACCTGCTCAACCGGAGCGTAGACGCGTTGAAAGTTTCTGCGACCGATTGCCGTAATCACGCCGCCGTCGAAAAGTTCTTCGAGCGTTCGCTTCGCGTCGCTCCAATCCCACCACGAGCCACGCTGTGCGCCTTTCTTGTCGTCGAGTTGACTGAAGGTGGCCGGCCCGTCTTTCCGCAGCCTCTCGAGTAGCGAGTCGGCGAGTTCGCGGTGTTCAGCCAACCACTGCCCGGGTTGTGAGTGCCGCTCGCGCGCAGCCTGCATTTTGAATTGCCACAGTGGCCACGATTCGATGGGGATAAAGGACGCTTCGTGCACCCAGTACTCGACGTGAGAGGCCGGGGTGTGTTCTGAAAGGAGCAAATCGTCGAGGATTCCTGAGTCGTAGTTTCCCAGTCGAGCAAACAAAGGGAGGTAGTGACTCCGCTCGAACACGTTGACAGAATCGAGCTGGAGAACTCCCATGGTTTTGATGGCGCCGGCGAGATGGTCTGCAGTGACTTTCCGGTCGTTTCGTTTACCGAACCCCTGCGCAGCGAGGGCGACGGCCTTCGCTTCGGCCCGAGAAAAATCACTCACCCTCAATACGGTAGCGTTTTCACAGAGAATCATGGCAAAGCAACTAACCGGACCCACTCTCGCGGAATTCGTCACCGCGCAGTCCGTCGTGTCGCACGTCGCTCAAGCTACGCCCATTGAAGTCTCGCGATTCCTTGAGGAAATCCTCGGAGTTCCGGTGACGATGAAGTGCGAGAACCTGCAGCGAACGGGTGCATACAAAGTTCGCGGTGCATACAACCGCATGAGCAAACTCAGCGATGCCGAACGCGCGCTCGGCGTTGTGGCGGCATCGGCCGGCAATCACGCTCAGGGAGTCGCGCTCGCAGCGCACGAACTGGGAATTCACGCGACAATTTTCATGCCGGTTGGGGTCGCACTCCCGAAACTGCAAGCAACCAAGGCGTACGGCGCCGATGTCGTCCTTCGAGGTGTCATCTTCAACGAAGCGCTCGAAGCCGCGCGTGACTTTGCTGAGAAGTCGGGCGCAATCTTCATTCCGCCTTTCGACAATCACGATGTGATCGCTGGCCAAGGAACCGTTGGGCTAGAAATCTGGGATCAGGTTCCCGGCGTTGAAACGGTCATTATTCCTGTCGGCGGGGGCGGGCTCATTGCCGGCGTTGCGTCGGCGATGAAGCAAAAGGCTGCAGAAGAGGGAAGACCGTTCCGCGTAATCGGGGTTCAGTCAGCGCAGGCCGCTGCTTACCCTCCGTCTCTCGAAGCCGGGGCTCCTACGTCAATCACGGTCAAGCCAACGATCGCCGACGGCATCAGCGTTGCCAAGCCGGGTGCTCTGCCGTTCGCCATCATTCAGGAAACGGTCGACGAGATCGTCACCGTCAGTGACGACGACATCGCGAGGGCTCTCCTCATGCTCCTCGAGCGGGCAAAGCTCGTCGTCGAACCAGCGGGTGCAGCGGGTGTCGCAGCGATCCTCGCCGGCAAGATCACGGCAACCGGACCGACCAATGTCATCTTGTCTGGCGGCAACATCGACCCGAAGCTCATGGAACGCGTGATTTCACGAGGGCTCATCGCGTCAGGGCGATACCTTCACATTCGAATTCCGCTGCCCGACCGCCCAGGTCAGTTGGCGCGAGTTGCAGAAATCGTTGCAGGACAAAACGCGAACGTTATTGAAGTGCTCCACACGCGGCACGGAACCGACCTTCAAATCAGCCAGGTCGAACTGTCGGTTGATATCGAAACCCGCGGCCCAGACCACTCAGACCAGGTTCTCGATGCGCTTCGTGCAGAAGGCTACGAACCTCGCGTCGAAATCTAGTTAACCGACGAACGGTTCGATTGACAGAATCTCGACGGCGATGATGGCACCCGTAGGCGCTGTGAACGTCGTTGCGTCACCGGCTTCAAGTCCGAGGATCGCTTCACCGAGCGGACTGTGCTCGCTGTAGACATCGAGGTCGGTGTCTCCCGCAATCTCGCGTGAGCCAAGAAGGAATCGCTCCTCGTCTCCGTGAATGTGCGCGGTGACAACAGTGCCTGGTGCAACGCGCGACGCGTCCACGGGCTCAGCTCCAACGTGGGAGTTCTCCAGCATGGCGGTGAGCTCACGGATGCGGGCTTCGATTTTGCCTTGCTCGTCTTTGGCAGCGTGGTAGCCGCCGTTTTCCTTCAGGTCACCCTCGGAGCGGGCGGCTTCGATTCTCTTGACGATTTCCGCACGACCGGTCGACGAGAGCGTTTCGAGTTCGAGCGCGAGTCGATCGAACGCTTCTTGCGTCAGCCACATCGATGCCATGTCATTCCCCTTAATTGGACGTAGCTACAAGAATAATGTCGACTACCCAGTCGAATTGACGGATTTAGAAGGTCGTACGCCAGCAGGAATACACTTCAATTCCGCGTGTTTCGCCGACGGCCCTTACCGTCTCTCGATGAGTCGATGTCGATGTGGTCGACGCTGGCAGATTGACGATCAGCCACCCGTTAGTCGACATGGATGGCGCAACGGTGCGAATTGCGCACGACACCTCGGTGCCGACGGGGGCGGTGACGTTCCACGTCACGCTCGCTACTGTGCCGCCTGTCTCCGATTCAAATGCAACCCATTCGAGACCGAACGACCGGTCAGAACTGAGAGCCCACACCGACCACCCGGCGAAGGCGGCCAGAAAGGTGAAGCCCAAAATCCACACAACTCGGAAGTCGCGACGGCGGTGTATTCCGTATCGCGATTCGTAGTCTGTCGGCTGTGTCATGGTTGCTCGGTATCCTGTATTTAGGCTACGCGAACGGAGAGAACCATGACGACACTGCTTCACGCTGCGGTAGAAATCGACCCGAACGGGGTAACCCCCGGCGTCGTCGGATTTCTCGCGACAGCGGGTGTTGGAATCGCTGTCATGTTCCTTGCACTAGACCTCGTTCGCCGCATCCGTCGATTGCGATACCGCGAAGAAGCGCGAATGAATGTCGATGCCGAGCAGGCCGTTGACGAGTTGATCGAGTCGATTGATAAGGAAACCGGAAACTCATAATGTCGTTGCGCGAGCGCGTCAAGGCTGTTCTTTACGGACTGTATGCCCGTCGCCTCAGAGCACAGCTTCGAACGGTGGAGCCACCTCGGCACGTCGGAATGATTGTCGACGGCAATCGGAGATGGGCCAACCGCCAAGACGGCGTTTCCGTCGCAGAAGGCCATCGCGCCGGCGCAGACCGAATGCTCGTTTTCCTCAACTGGTGTGACGAAGCTGGCGTCAAGGTAGTCACGCTGTATCTAATGTCAACGGACAATGTGACGAATCGAAACTCTCAAGAGATCACCGACCTCACCGAGATCATTGCCGACCTTGCGGCCGACCTCGCCGAAGTCCCCGACTGGAAGATCCACCACGTCGGCGATGTGGCACGAATTCCTGAGCAGCTCGCCGACGCACTCACGCGTGTGACAGCCGAAACGGCCGATCGAGACGGGCTTCACATCAATCTCGCCGTGGGTTACGGCGGTCGCCACGAAATCACCGAGGCAGTGCGCGACATCATCCGCGAACACGAGGTCAAGGGGAGGGGCATTGACACTCTCGCGGAAGACATCACCCTCGAGAACATCGCCGCTCATCTCTACACAGCTGGACAGCCCGACCTCGACCTCGTGATTCGAACTTCGGGGGAGCAGCGCATCTCCGATTTCATGCTGTGGCAGTCAGCCCACACCGAGCTGTACTTCGTTGAAGCTCTCGGTCCTGACCTTCGTGAAATCGATGTTTTGCGTGCGCTGCGCGACTTCACGCGACGCCAACGCCGCTTCGGTTCGTAAACAATTTGTTAACGTTTCCCCGCTCGGCGTGTCATTCGTTTTGCGCGACACGCGCGGGCATACGGTGAATGACATGAACTAAATCCGTGGCGTCAAGGCCACACAGGGCCGAAACTCCACTGGTTTGAAACCAACAGTCGAACGGAGCTCACGTGCCTTCCACTTCATCGCAGAAAGTCACCGCGAAACGCAAATCGTCAACCGCGCAGCGAACCTATGTTCTCGACACCTCGGTCTTGCTCTCCGACCCGCGCGCGTTGTTTCGATTTGCTGAACACGAAGTGGTCCTCCCCGTCGTGGTGGTTTCTGAGCTCGAGAAGAAGCGGCACGACCCAGAGATTGGGTACTTCGCCCGCCAAGCGCTTCGCTACCTTGACGATCTTCGTGCGAAGCACGAACGACTTGACATGCCCATTTCAGTTGGCGAGGGTGGAACGCTCCGCGTTGAGCTGAATCACACGAGCGACGCAGCTTTGCCATCTGGCCTTCGCCTAGGCGACAACGACACACGAATCCTCTCTGTTGCGCTCAACCTTTCACAGGAGGGGAACGACGTTGTTGTCGTCTCGAAAGACCTCCCCATGCGCGTCAAGGCATCGAGCATCGGTCTCGCGGCCGAGGAATATCGGGCCGAGCTCGCAACCGACTCGGGATGGACAGGCTCGACCGAAATCTCCCTCTCCGGATCTGACATGCAAAAGTTCTATGACGCCGAGTCGATCGTCACACCGGTGGCGAACGACCTGCCCGTCAACACGAACCTCATCATCCACTCGGAGCGAGGCAGTGCTCTCGGACGTGTGATGGGCAAGGGGCTAGTCACTCTCGTCAAGGGCGACCGCGACGCCTTCGGGTTGCACGGTCGAAGCGCAGAACAGCGTCTGGCGATTGACATGCTTCTCGACCCGACAATCGGCATTGTTTCCCTCGGCGGTCGTGCTGGAACTGGGAAGAGCGCGCTTGCACTCTGCGCCGGACTGGAAGCCGTGCTTGAGCGCCGAGCCCACAAGAAGATCATGGTGTTCCGCCCGCTGTATGCGGTCGGAGGACAGGAGCTCGGGTTTCTGCCGGGCGACGCTGACGAAAAGATGAACCCGTGGGCGCAAGCCACGTTTGACACTCTCGGTTCAGTTGTCAGCGACAACGTCATGGACGAAGTTTTTGAACGCGGACTGATCGAGGTTCTGCCGCTAACCCACATTCGCGGCCGCTCGCTCCACGACGCGTTCGTCATTGTCGACGAGGCCCAGTCGCTCGAGCGGAACGTTCTCCTCACAGTTCTCAGCCGTATCGGGCAGAACTCGCGCGTTGTCCTCACCCACGATGTTGCTCAGCGCGACAATCTCCGGGTCGGCCGCCACGACGGAATCGCCAGCGTTATCGAGGCGCTCAAGGGGCAGTCGCTCTTCGGGCACATCACGCTTCAGCGAAGCGAGCGAAGCGACATCGCAGCTCTCGTAACGGACTTGCTAGACGACTACGAAATCGTGTGACGCGCGTTGCGTTAGGTTAGCCCTAACAGCGAGAGGGCTCCCGTGCCATATCAGTTAGCCGCCTCGGCGGAAATGCTCTACACGAATCTGCCGTTTGTGGAACGTGTCGAGAAGATCCATGCTCGCGGACTCGGCGTTGAGATCTGGGACTGGACATCCAAAGACCTCCACGAACTTGCGGAGACGGGTGCAACTTTCCAATCGATGACGGGCTACATCGAAGGCGATCTGCTTGAAGAGGACGGCATTGAGCGTTTCCTGGAATCCGCTCGCGAATCGATTGAGGCATCACGAATCATCGATTGTGCTCGACTGAATGTGCACGGCACAGGGTTGGACAGTAACGGCCGCGCGATCCGCCAGCGCCAGTCGGTCACCGCAGCCGAACGTGTGACGGCACGTGACACACTGTCGAAACTGGCTGATCTTGGGGCCAAATTCGGGGCAACGTTCATGCTTGAGAATCTCAATCTCCTTGTCGACCACCCGGGCACGCCGTTCGGGCGGGCGGAAGACACGATCGAGCTGGTGTCGAGCATTGATAACCCCCACCTCCAACTCAACCTCGATTTGTATCACGCTCAGATCGGTGAAGGAAACCTGGTTGAACTGATTCGCCAGGCCTTCCCGTGGATCGGCGAGATTCAAGTCGCGGATGTTCCCGGCCGTTTAGAACCAGGCACCGGGGAAATCAATTACTCACGAATCGCCCTAGAACTCACGTCACTCGGCTTCGACAGAGTCGTAGGGCTAGAGGGCTGGGCATCCGGTAAATCCGGTGCGGCACTCGACGCATTCGTCAACGTCTTTCGGGAGTAATGCGGAGCCGGGCTGGGCTAGAACTGGTCGAGGAACCGAATTCGTTTCGCTTCCATGATGACCTTGAGCCGGGCGATGGCGGATTTTCCCATCCCGTGCATAGCCCCCAGTTCGAGTAGCGAGATTTTTCTCAGATCAGACACCCGGTAGAGCTTCGCGTCAACGAGAGCGCGACGCGCTGGAGAGCTCAGTCCAATTGCCCGCCACTCGACGCCGAGCGATTCGTAGTCGGGCGTGCTCCCTGTCCACGCCACTGCGTTCTGTGCGCGGGGGCGCTTTGGCTTTGGCTTATTTGACATGCTTCCAGTGTAGGTTTTGGCTGACAGGTCGGCAAAAAACAGGAGATAATTCATTGACCTATAGGTGTTTTTCCCTTCACAGGGTGACAATAACCCAGCAACCGTTGCCATAATATAAGGCATGGTCGTTGAGAAAGTAATGAGAGTTGGAGTGGTCGACGACCACCCACTCGTGCTTGCTCAAATTGAAACCATCCTCAACGAGTTGGATGACATGAATGTCGTCGCGACAGCTGAGTCGGTAAGCGAAGCCAAGAAATGGTTCGTTCCAGCTGACCTCGACGCCGTGGTACTCGACATTGACCTTCCTGATGGCAATGGAATTGGCCTTGGAATCTCAATGTCGAAGGAAAACCCGGCTCTGGGTGTTGTGTTCCTGTCCGCAGTCAACGAATTGGACGCCTTCCTTCAAGTACCAGAGGCGACGCGATCGAAATGGGGTTACCTGTCGAAAACGACAACTCGGTCTGCAACGATGCTTGCACGTGCGCTTCGTTCAGCCGTCAACGGCCATACCGTCATCGACCCGACTCTTCTTGACCGAATCGATGTGTCGAAAGCACAGGGTGTTTCCAAGCTCACTAAGCGCCAGCTCGAAGTTTTGCGGGGGGTCGCAGAGGGAGACAGCAACCTCACCATCGCACAGAACCTCAACATTTCTGAAAACGCTGTTGGTAACCACCTGATTCAGGTTTATGAAACGCTGGGAATCCCCGAAGGGAAGAACCGCCGGGTCACCGCAGTCCTGGAGTTGTTGTCGCGCGACAACAACAGAGACATCCTGCGCTGACGTTTTCCATGGTGAGGGCTTTTTCACAGACGTCTCTCTCCGTTCAGAGGCTTTTCGGAGCCGACGCGCTCAGCCAGCCGGTGATTCTCACGGTGATGTTTCTTCTTACGGTAAACCGACTGGTTACAGTGCTTGCGACTCGTCCCGAAGAATTTGTCGAATACATGGCTGTAGTCTCTGTCATGGGTATGGTCGCATGGGTGATCTTCAGCCTTTGTGGGTTCGTCGTCAACCGCATTGCTCCCCGGGTCTCACTCACACGTGCTGTGCTTGTCATCGCGGCATACGTTGCGACTGGACTCTCCAGAGAAATCATGCTCATCAGCGCGCCCGGCTCAACTGTCGCTTTCATCACTGATCAATCTGCTCGACTCGCGACGGCACTGATTACGTCAGCGGTGATGTTTACTGTTGTCGCTAACTTTGTTGGAGCTGCCCGGAGCCACGCTGCCAGTGTTGCCGAGGTCAAGCGCGTCAAGGCTCAATTGGCCGAAGCAATTGAGTGGTCGGATAGGGCCTTGAAAAAAACCCGTCGAGCTCTAATCGATCTCGTTAGTGGCCAGCTGCGAAAGGCTTTCGCACCATTTATCGAGAGCAAGGTCCGCGGAAATAGGGTTGCAAGCGATCAACTTAGCGAGTTAAGGCGCGTGACCGAGGCCGTGATTCGGCCAATGAGCGCAGACCTCTCGGGAGCAACGCCCCGCTACAGGGGCGGCGAATTTGAAATCTCACCGGTCAGGGTGAGTATCTCTTCGACGCTCGACATTGCGACTCGAACGAACCCGTTCCGCCCCGGTTTATACATTTGGGCAAGTATCCTCATCGATGCGCCCGTCTTCGTCTCGGTGCTGAACTGGACGGAACGATTCTGGGCAGTCGTCGTGATTTCCGCTTTGGGTCTCGTCCACCTTGCCTCGCAGCACACACTCGTGCCTTACATATCGAAACTTCGCTTCCGCTGGCGCATTTTCATTGTCGGGGCCGTTTACAACCTGAGCCTTCTGCCCATCAGTGTGTTCATGTATTTCGTATTGGGGGGATCGTCATACGCAATGTGGGCTGCTGGCTTCAGCTTTGTTCTCGGGTGGGTTTTCTTCGGCACAAGTGCGGCGATGGGTGGGTTTGCGATCGCACGCCAAAAAGCGTTGGCCGAGTTCGCCGCCTCCGCGAAGCTCC
>WLES01000024.1 GCA_009704155.1 Actinomycetota bacterium
GATGCCAAGGTTCTTGATCAAGAAACTCGCCGTGACCATTCGCACGCGGTTATGCATCGTTCCCGTTGCCCACAGTTCCCGCATGCCAGCATCAACGAGTGAGACTCCCGTCTCCCCTCGCCGCCCTGCGCGTAGAAGCTGGGGGTTTGGCGCTTGCCACGGAAACGAATCGAAATCGGAGCGAAGATTGCGCGTTGAAATGTCGGGGTTGTGAAAGAGCTGGTGGAACGAGAACTCGCGCCACCCAACTTCGCTCAGGAACTTCGCTGCGTTTTTGCGGGCAGCGGCATCGGTGACAGCTTCCACCGCGTGCCAGATTTGGTACGGGCTGATCTCCCCAAATCGGAGGTGAGGGCTCAAACGGCTTGTCGCTGGAACGGCAGGTTCATCGCGACGGTGGTACAGGGCGAGCCCGCGCTTGAGAAAGTCATTGAGCCGTGCGTGGGCTCCGGTCTCACCGGGAGTCCAGGATTCACTGAGACCCGCATCCCACGGGATTTCTGGCTCAAGGTTCCAGCTCTCTAGACTTTCGCTCGGCGCAGTCACCCCGGGTATCGCCTTCGGCGCAGGAAACGGCGAGCGGGGCACGTTGTTCGCCAGATAGGTCTTCCAGAACGGAGTAAACACTTTGAACGGAGTGCCGGCCCCGGACACCAACGACCACGGCTCGTGCAGCAAGCTTCCGTGGTGGCTCTGTGCGTTGGGAAGGCTCAATTTGAGGTCGGCATCAATGTTTCGGGTCCCACCGAACCGCTTCGACCAGTGGACGCTCGTTGCCCCGAGTTCATTGACGAGCGTAGGAATCACGTCACGGGGTGACCCCGAGCGCAAAATGAGGTGTCCACCCAGTTTGGCGATGTCAGACGCGAGTGCCGTCAGCGATTGGTGGAGCCACCATTTGCTCGCACGGCCGAGCGGACGCGCTTCTCGCGAAACCTCGTCGAGCACGTAAACGATGGCGACGCTGTCGGCACTCGCAAGAGCAGCGGTGAGTGCTGGGTTGTCGGCGACGCGCAGGTCGTCGCGCAACCACACGAGTGAAACGGACATGGTTAGAACACGTCGGGCGAGCGGCCCGTTCCGTAGTGGATGGTGACATCCGCGTGCCGATCGAAGCGGTACCCGATTCCGCGAACGGTTCGGACGATGTCTTCGAATGGCTCGATTTTGCTGCGCAAGCGACGAACGTGAACATCAATTGTTCGATTATTGGGTCGGTCCACATCGCTCGCCGACCACAGCGCATCGATGATGTCGGCGCGGTCGACGGTCACTCCTTCGCGCAGTACGAGGAACTGGAGCAACTCGAACTCCTTGTAGGTCAGTGACGAGGTTTCCGCATTGATGATGACCTTTTTGCGAGAAATATCGATCGTTACCCCAGATTTTTTCTCTGGCTTCGGCGGGAGCAGTTCAGCAACCGCTCGCGGTTCGCGCAGGGCGAGCCGAACGATGTCGAGGTTCTTTCCTCGTTGGTGAGCTGGGGCGTATGCGACCGCCGCGTGGCTTTCCGTCCCTGGGACGCTTTCGTCTACTGCTTTACGAAGTGTTGCAAGCACATCAGAGAGGGTTGTCCCCGCGGCCTCTGCAGCGTCTTCGTCGAGCCCGACATACAGGGCAAAACCGCGTATTTGCGCGGAATTCTCGCCTGTGTCTGTCATTAGGCGAGTTTACCGTTTAGCCGGCTACCCCGTAAAGGCGGTCACCCGCATCGCCGAGTCCGGGAACGATGTACCCGTGTTCGTTGAGTCGCTCATCGAGTGCGCCGAGGACGAGTGTGACGGATCGGCCGGCAACGGCTGCGGTAGTCGCTTCAACACCCTCTGGGGAACCGAGAAGGCACACGGCAGTGACGTCCGTTGCACCGCGCTCGAAAAGGAATTCAATGGCCGCGATGAGTGAACCGCCCGTTGCGAGCATCGGGTCGAGCACGTAGCACTGGCGCCCCGTGAGGTCTGCGGGTAAACGCTCCGCGTACACACTCGGCTGAAGGGTTGTTTCATCACGAATCATCCCGAGGAATCCGGTTTCCGCAGATGGCAGAAGTCGCAGCATTCCGTCGAGCATTCCAAGGCCAGCCCGAAGGATCGGAACGATGAGTGGTCGCGGCTCAGCAAGGATCACGCCTTCCGTCGGCGCGACGGGCGTTTCGATGTGATGGGGGACAACGCGGACGTCACGGGTCGCTTCATATGCGAGAAGCGTGACGAGTTCGTCGGCTAATTTGCGGAAACCTGACGACGACGTGTTTTTGTCGCGCAGAAGTGTCAATTTGTGAGTGATGAGTGGGTGGTCGACAACAATGACTCGCATAGGCTCACAGTATCGGATGAAGGGGAATCGTGTCTGCTCTGGAAACCGCGATGACGATCGCGCTTGGCGAGGCTGTTCGCGCTCTCGAAACTGGTGATGTTCCGGTCGGAGCGATTGTTGTAGATTCGGGTGGCGATATCGTCGGCTCCGGTCGAAATGAGCGGGAAGCAAAGGGCGACCCGACAGCTCACGCCGAGATTGTTGCGCTGCGGAATGCGGCCGAGCAGGTTGGTTCATGGAACCTGTCCGGGCACACGCTCGTCGTCACGCTCGAGCCGTGTGTCATGTGCGCGGGCGCAATCCTTAACTCACGAATTGAGCGAGTGGTTTTTGGTGCGTGGGACGAGAAGGCTGGGGCGGCAGGAAGCGTTCTTGATCTGCTCCGCGACCGGTCTCTTCCCTATCGCGTCGACGAGGTTGTCGGCGGTGTGCTCGGCGACGAGTGCGCCGGTCTGCTCACCGAATTTTTCGGCGAACTAAGGGACTAGGCAGCCCAGAGCTCTGCGTTCCACAAGACCGCGATGACGAGGTTGACGGTCGCCAGACCTCCCGCGGTGTGGAAGAAGGGCTGAAGCTTCGACTCACCCTTCGCTTGGCGCTGGCGGCCGATGATTGTCGCAACGAGCACTGCCGTGGCGAGAAGGAACTTGACGCCGATTTTGGCGTTGTCGGGTTCGTCATCGAGTGCGTAACCGATTCCGACGAGGAGAATTCCCGTGACGAGTTGAACAACCGCCGCCCACATCATGGCGGTGAACGGGTAATCAGATTTCTTCTTCATCCCCGTGAGGAAAACGCCCACCAGGACAGCCATTCCGGCGAGGTGAATGAGGACGAGGGATTCTTTGACGAGTTCCATTTGAGTGCCTTTCGCGTCGGGGCCGATGCCCGATGTCAGCATACGCTTACAACCATGGCAATCACTTATGCATTCGTGGGTACCGGTTCCATGGGCGGTGCGATTCTTGACGGACTGTTGTCGTCCGGCGCCGATGTTCAGGTTCGCGCGACAACTCGATCGCCCGGCGCCGTGCGTGACGGCGTCGAGTCACAGTCGACTGAGGCGAACCCCAGCGCGAACAGCTGGGCGGTTGACGGAGCCGATGTCGTCGTGATCGGCGTCAAGCCAGCAATGGTGACCGATGTACTGCGTGAGATCGCCGATGCGCTGCCGCCCAGCGCACTCATCATCAGCGTTGCAGCGGGGATTACAACAAGGACAATGGAGTCCGTCGTTTCCAATCCCGTCGTGCGCGCGATGCCCAACACGCCCTGCCTTGTCGGAAAAGGGGTCACCGGCGTTTCGGCCGGGTCGCGGTCGACAAAGGAGCATCTGGCTCTAGCGCGCGCCCTATTTGACGCGGTGGGTTGGGTGTTGGAGTTGCCGGAAGACCGAATCGATGCACTGAGCACCATTTCAGGGTCAGGACCGGCGTACGTGTTTCACGCGATGGAAAAGTGGTCGCGCGCTGCCGTGGGGTTGGGTTTTTCTGAGAGCGATGCCCGCAATCTTGTTGAGAAGACGTTCGCCGGTTCGACGGCCCTCCTTGACTCGACGGTTGTCGAGCCCGCCGAGTTGCGTCGTCGGGTGACCAGTCCCAATGGCACGACGGAACGTGCGATCGCCGTGTTGGACGACGCTCAACTCGACGACGTGTTTGAGGCGGCGGCTCTCGCCGCGCTCGCACGAGCTAAAGAACTTGCGTCACAACTCACCACGTGAGTCAAGGATTCTCACAAGCGACATAAAGCCATCTCACAGGAAACGCCAAGTAAGTGCGACGAGTGTTGCCACTGTTACACCAACCAAGAAAGGGCGTGACAACGATGGCAACAGCCAAAAAGGACGGCAACAACGCCGCCGCAGAACCACAAGCCGGCGCACCGTCGGTGCAGTCAGCACTGACGAAGTACCGCAAGCCCATCACCCTCACCGCGATTGTCGCGGGCGGGGTGCTCGCACTCGGCGCAGCATTCGCCGGAGGCGTCGCAGTCGCACACAACGATCGTCCCCAGTTTGGGAGCGAGGCTATGGGAGCACCGCACGGCCCTGAAGCCAACGAGCGCGGCGAACGCGGTGAACGTGGCGAGCACAGCCCTCGCGGCAAAGCCGGCGAGCAGCACTCTGGCGAACCACGCGAGCAGCACCGCATGGGTGGCAAGCCTGGAATGGGTGGCCAGCCCGGTCAAGGCACCACTCCTGCACCAACCGACGGCGTGACGCCGACCCCAGCTCCGTAATTCGAGCCCACCGCTTCCTTGAGGAGTGAACAGGGTATCCCGCGAGGGATACCCTGTTTCTTATGAACGACATTTTTGATGTACTCGCAGACCCCATCCGTCGAGAGATTCTGGTGCGATTGCGGAACGCGGCACCGGGTGACCTCGCGGTCGGGGATGTCGTCGCTGCACTCAAACTGACGCAACCAACGGTGTCAAAACACCTCAAGGTGCTTCGCGACGCCGGTCTCGTCTCGGTGCGCGAAGAAGGTCAGCACCGTTTCTATCGACTGAACCCAGAGCCACTGGCAATCGTTGACGGATGGGTCTCGGCTATGAGCAGCGAGAATGTTGCGCATCGCGATGTGGATTCTTCTCGACCGAAGGCGGACCCAGCGGTGACCGAATTCGTTTCGGAAATAGATTTTGCAGGAGCTGGTAGGGCGGTAGGCGCGGCGGCTGCTCGGGTCGAAATCGAGGTTCGAAGCGTGCTCGATGCCATCCGAACAATTCTTGGATCTAAACCGCGCTAGACTTCACGGTATTGTCCAATCGCTGGTTTAAGCACCGGCTCAGGTAAATAAGGTGTTGCATGGGTTCCGTAATCAAGAAGCGTCGCAAGCGTATGGCGAAGAAGAAGCACCGCAAGTTGCTTCGTAAGACGCGCCACCAGCGTCGCAACAAGAAGTAGTCGCACACGCGACCGTCAAGCGCCCGCCTCAGGCTGGGCGCTTGTGTCGTAGAGGGAGAATTTCCCAGCCGCGCTCGCGCGCTACTCGCGCCAGTTCACGGTCCGGGTTCACGGCAATCGCGTGGCCGACCGTTTCGAGCATCGGAATGTCGTTCGACGAGTCTGAGTAGGCGAAGCAGTCCGCGAGTGAAACGCCGTTCTCTTTCGCCAGTCGCGTGATTGCGCCAACCTTCCTCACACCGTGAAGAGGCTCATCGAGCAATCGTCCTGTGGCAACGCCGTTCTGTGATTCCACTTCCGTGCCGAGCGCACCGGTGAAGCCGAGGTCCTGAGCGACAATGCGTGCGAACGATTGCGGTGAGGCGGTGATGATCCACACGTCAACGCCCGCGGCGAGGTGTTGTTTAGCTCGCGCGACGCTTGCCTGAATGAGCCGGGAGTGAACGGCATCGCGAGCGGTCGCATGGGCAATCTCGTTAAGCGCGGCCACCGACTGTCCTGCGATGAGGTCTAGCCCGCGACCCCGGGCAACGGTGTGTTGCGCGGTAGTTTCTCCGACTGCGAGAAACGTCACTTGGTGCCACCCGAATCGAAGAAGGTCGATAAGTCGGAGATGGCCGTGTTTCCACGCCGTCAAGGCGTAGAGAAACATGGTGGATCCGCGAACAAGGGTGTTGTCGAGATCGAAGAAGGCGATAGCCCTCGGGGTCTGCGGCATTCGTCCAGCATAGGGTGGTGGCATGTCATTGATTCGAGTTGACGTCATGGGAAAGCCCGGGTGTCACCTGTGTGAGGATGCCGATGCGGTCATTGACGAGGTTGTCAGCGATTCGGCTGACATTGAGCTCGTGCGGCACAACATCCTTGATGATGCTGAGCTCTTCGAGTTGTGGCACGACGACATTCCCGTTGTCCTCATTGACGGTCTGAAACACAGCTCGTGGGCCGTCGACGCCGACGCGTTCCGTTCAGCACTCGAGGAGGCTCGCGCATGATTCGTCACACCGTGATGTGGAAACTTGCCGCCACAGAACCGTCCGAAAGAACAAGTTCAGTCAAATCGATCAGGGGCGCCCTCGAAGCCCTGCGAGGCGAGATCCCAGGAATGTCGGCGCTCACCGTCTCAGCTGACCTCGGTGGCAGTGACGGCAATTTCGACGTCATCCTGGTCACCGACCACGATTCAGCTGAGGCGCTCGAGGTCTACCAGAAGCACCCCGCGCACCTCGAAGCCGCTGCCGTCGTCAAGGCTCACGTTTCGGCTCGGGCGTGCGTTGACAGCGCGGTGTAACGGTGTGTGGAAGGTACACATCGACTCTGAGCGGTGAGGAGCTCGGTAAGTACTTTGCTGCTGACGAAATTGCCGACGTCGAGATAACTCCGTCGTGGAACATCGCACCAACACAGAATGTTCCGATTGTCCTCGAGAAACGCGACGATCGAAGTCGGCTCGTGACGACAGCCCGGTGGTCGCTCGTTCCTCCGTTCGCGGAATCCTTGACGTTGAAATACCCAACGTTCAACGCGCGAAGTGAAACCGCAGCCGCCAAACCGACCTTTCGCTCAGCTGTCGTCCACCAACGTGCACTGTTGCCGGCTGATTCCTATTACGAATGGCACACCGTCGGAACGACAAAAACACCGCACGCTGTTGTTCATCCAGACGGCGAACTAGCGTTTGCCGGGTTGTATTCATGGTGGCGAGAATCACCGGAGACCGAATGGGTGCTCACGGCAACGATTCTGACGATGGCGGCACCCGACCCGATTGCGTGGATTCACGACAGAACTCCCGTGATTCTTGGAGCCGAGGATTGGGGCTGGTGGCTTGACCGCTCGCTTGACGCCGATCAACACTTTGTGGACGCAGCCGTAGAGAAGTCGATTCCTGTCGCAAGTCGGTTGACGGCGTACCCCGTGAACCCGATACGGGGCAACGGCCCCGAACTCCTTCGGCCAGCAAACAACGCCAGTTTGTAGACTGAACGCATGTCCGTGAACCCCGATTTGGTTGGCCGCGCGTTTCCGCCGGTTGGCCCCTACCTCGTCGGTCGCGAAAAGGTTCGCGAATTCGCGCGAGCGGTCTTTGCAACCAATCCGATATTCACTGACAGCGAGGCTGCCCGCGCAGAGGGATTTGCCGACGTCGTCGCCCCACCAACGTTCCCCGTCGTCATTCAAGAGCACACGCTCAACCAGCTGCTCAGCGAACCAGACGCAAACATAGATTTCTCACGAGTCGTCCACGGAGATCAGCGATTCCAGTACAGCAGGCCGGTCGTCGCCGGTGACGAACTCACGGCAACTCTCGAAGTGACAAGCGTCAAGACCCTCGGTGCCCACGCAATGGTGACGAGTGAATCGGTCATGACCGACGCCACCGGAGCACACGTTGTGACCGCCATTTCAACCCTCGTCGTGAGAGGGGATGAGTAGCGTGCCACTCGGACTCTCCGTCGGTGACAGCATCGACACCACCACGGTTCACCTCGATCGCGTCTCGCTCGTTCGTTACGCAGGTGCTTCGGGTGACTTCAATCCCATTCACTTTCGCGATGACGTTGCCGCGTCGGTTGGCCTCCCCGGCGTTCTCGCGCACGGAATGTTGACTATGGGTTTCGCGGTTCAGCCACTCATGAACTATCTCGGCGCTCGCGGGCGTCTGGCCGATTACGGTGTTCGGTTCACTCGCCCGATTGTCGTCGACCCTGATTCCGGCGCTGACGTGACTATCGAAACGAGGGTCGGAGCAGTCATGGACGACGCGATTCGGTTCGACCTCACCGTGACATTCAACGGCGACACTGTTCTTGGTAAAGCTCAAGCTCAGGTCGTTTTTGACTAACCCGTCATTTCGCGACTTGACAACGCTTCGCGTTGGCGGCTCAATCGTGGATTACCGAAAGCCGTCAACGCGGGCCGACCTGATTTCGACTTTTCACGAAGTAAGTTCGGGTCGTTCACCCTGGTTCCTTCTCGGCGGCGGCTCCAACATCGTTGTATCCGACGCCGATTTTGACGCGACGGTCATTCACGTGGCAACAACCGGGATCGATTCACACACCGACGGCGATCGTGTCCTCGTAACAGCGCAAGCCGGCGAATCGTGGGACGCTCTCGTTGAGTGGACGGTGTCGAACGGGTTGTCTGGTTTAGAGGCCCTCTCTGGAATTCCAGGAACCGTCGGAGCGTCACCGGTGCAAAACATCGGGGCCTACGGCACCGACCTTGC
>WLES01000025.1 GCA_009704155.1 Actinomycetota bacterium
ACCTCGACGTCCGCACGGGTAGAAGCAACGGCTCTCCGGTTCGACGCCTGGTTGAAGAGTTTGGGGTCAACCCCGAGCGAATCGTGCAAATCGGAATCGCCGAATTCGCGAACTCCGTCGATTACATGGAACGCGTTGCGTCGTGGGGAGTGACGGTCATCACTCGAGACGAGGTCGAGTGTGATGGCGTTGAGGCTGCGGTTGCCCGTGCGCTGACCATTGCTGGCTCTGCCGGCGGTCCAATCCACGTCGATCTAGACATTGATGCGTGCGATCGTTCCGTCGCCCCGGCGTGCCCCGCTTCCATCCCAGGAGGGCTGACGGCTCGAGAGATGCGGCGCTTTGCCAGGCTGTTCGCTCGTTCGGAACAGGTTCGCTCTATTGATCTCGCTGAAGTAGACGCTGCACTCGACTCGGCTGACGGTCGAACCGTGCGGCTGACCGCACTCTGTGTTCTTGAAGCGTTAGCCGGGCTCGCGGAACGCTAGAACGTTGTTCGGTGCACGAGGTTGACACCGGGGCGATAGGCCAGGTGGACGTGGTTCGGGGCTGCAAGTTCGACAAGGTGTGCTTTCGCGCCAACAGCAATCCGACCAACGTCATCGCGGCCGAGGGCTCGTGCACCGCCGGCCGTCGCAGACCACAGCGCTTCGGCTGGAGTCATGCCCATCTCTCGCACAGCCAGCGCGATACAAAACGGCATCGACGACGTGAAGGATGAGCCAGGGTTGCAGTTTGTTGCAAGCGCGACGGTGACACCCGCGTCGAGCAGTCGGCGAGCATCCGGATAGGGCTGTCTCGTCGAGAACTCGGCGCCGGGGAGGAGAGTGACACCCGTTGTCGATCCGGCGAGGAGCTCGATGTCGGCGTCGGTGAGAAAGGTTCCGTGGTCAATGCTCACTGCACCGCGCGACACCGCCAGCGCCACGGCACCACTCGGGCCGAGTTGGGCCCCGTGAATTCGCGGGAGCAGTCCGGCGCGACGGCCAGCGTCGAGGATACGCTCTGACTGTTCCTCGGTGAAGGCACCGGTCTCGCAGAAGACATCAATCCATTTCGCATATGGAGCGACCGCGTCGAGCATCTCGCCGCACACGAGGTCGACGTAGTCGTCGGCTGAACCATCAAAGTCTGACGGAACAACATGCGCCCCGAGGAATGTGACGTCATCAGTGAATTCGCGCGCAATGCGAGCGAGCCGCACCTCGTGCTCAACGGTCAATCCGTAGCCCGTCTTGATTTCAACCGTCGACGTCCCTTGAGATTTCATCTCTTGTACGCGGACAGCGAGGAGCTCACGGAGTTCAGAATCTGTTGCCGAGCGCGTTGCGGTGACTGTCGAGTTGATTCCACCCGCCGTGTACTTCTCACCAGCCATTCGTGCTTCGAATTCGGCACTTCGGTCGCCAGCAAACACGAGGTGAGTGTGCGAATCGACGAACCCTGGAATGACGGCGTTCCCAGTGCAGTCAACAACTTCCGAGGGTGTGCGTTGTGCTGCGTCCGTGTCGCTGCCAACCCACGTGATGACTCCGGCATCGAACTCGACGGCTGCATCCTGCAGAATCCCGAAACGGTCGCCCCACGCAGGGTCGTTCGTGAAGAGTTCCCCGATGTTGCGGAAGAGGGTCGCCATTGTGAAAGCCTAGGCGTCCACTTCCCACATCGGAACGCGCAAACCGCGTTCACGGGCGACTTCTTCTGCACGCTCGTAGCCGGCGTCAACGTGGCGCATGACACCGCTGCCCGGGTCGTTGACGAGAACACGGGAGACCTTCTCGGCTGCCAGATCTGTGCCGTCGACGACGAGAACCTGCCCGCTGTGGATCGAACGACCGATACCGACCCCGCCTCCGTGGTGGAGTGAAACCCAGGTTGCACCGCTCGCGGTGTTGAGGAGAGCGTTGAGGAGAGGCCAATCGGCGATGGCGTCCGAGCCGTCAAGCATCGCTTCTGTTTCGCGGTAAGGCGACGCAACCGAGCCAGAGTCAAGGTGATCGCGTCCGATGACGATGGGGGCTGACACTTCGCCGTTCTTGACCATCTCGTTGAAGCGGAGTCCGGCGAGGTGACGTTCCTTGTAGCCGAGCCAGCAGATGCGGGCTGGGAGGCCTTCGAAGTGAACCTTCTCACCGGCTTTGGTGATCCAGCGCTTGAGGTGTTCGTCGTGCGGGAAGAGCTCAACGATGGCCTTGTCGGTTGCAGCGATGTCAGCGGGGTCGCCGGAGAGCGCAACCCAGCGGAACGGGCCTTTGCCTTCCGCGAAGAGCGGACGAATATAGGCGGGAACGAATCCGGGGAAGTCGAACGCGCGGTCGTATCCGCCGAGCTCTGCTTCGCGGCGAATGGAGTTGCCATAATCGAACACAACAGAGCCGCGGTCTTGGAACTCCACCATTGCCTTGACTTGCTTGGCCATCGCGGCCCGCGCGTGAATCGTGAAGTCTTCTGGATTTGCATCGGCGTGAGCCTGCCACGTTGAGACGGAGTCTTCCTCGGGGAGGTACGAGAGCGGGTCGTGAGCACTCGTCTGGTCGGTCACGATGTCCATGTGAACGCCGCGATCGAGAATTTCGGTGAAGACGGTTGCGGCGTTTCCGACGAGCCCCACCGAGAGCGCTCGGCGCTCTGCCTTGGCGGTGAGGACACGGTTCAAGGCGTCGTCGAGGTCGTGGGTCATCTCGTCGAGATACCCGTGGTCGACTCGGCGCTGGATGCGATCGGCGTCCACGTCGACGATGAGAACTGCACCCTCGTTTAGTGTGACGGCGAGCGGTTGTGCCCCGCCCATTCCGCCGCAGCCACCGGTGAGTGTGACTGTTCCGGCGAGCGTTCCGTTGAACTTCTCCCTGGCGACGGCACCGAATGTTTCGTAGGTTCCCTGGAGGATTCCCTGTGTGCCGATGTAGATCCACGAACCGGCGGTCATTTGGCCGTACATCGTGAGACCTTCTGCTTCGAGTTTGCGGAACTCTGGCCAGTTTGCCCAGTCACCGACGAGGTTCGAGTTTGCGATGAGCACACGCGGAGCCCACTCGTGGGTCGTGAAGATTCCGACGGGCTTTCCCGACTGCACGAGGAGCGTCTCATTGGCCTCGAGCGAATCAAGCGCAGCGACAATCGCGTCAAAGGCGTGCCAGTTGCGCGCGGCGCGGCCGGTTCCGCCGTAAACGACGAGGTCGTCCGGGCGCTCGGCGACCTCTGGGTCGAGGTTGTTCATGAGCATCCGCTTAGCGGCTTCGGTCGACCAGTGCTTGGCCGTGATGGTCGAACCTCGTGCCGCCTTGACGACTCGTGGCTGGTGACCGGGTGACGATCCTCCGACGGGAATGACGGTCATGATTTCTCCTTAGGTGAGCGTGACGCTGCGGGATTCGAGGGACTGTGTGATTGTGCGTGTTGCGACGAGTTGAACTACTGCGTCGATTTCCGGTGACATGAAACGATCTGGGCCGGGGCCGCCCGTAGCTGAATTGACAAGGTCGACTATTGGCCGGAGCGCCGGCGATGCAGCTTCCGACCGAATCGCGACGGCGCGTGACGCGGTGAGAATCTCAATCGCGAGGACGCGCGTGAGTCCGTCTATTGCCTTGCGAAGTTTGCGTCCTGCTGCCCAGCCCATCGAAACATGGTCCTCCTGCATTGCGGAGGACGGGATTGAGTCGACTGAGGCCGGGTTCGCGAGCCGCTTGAGTTCTGACACAATCCCTGCAGCCGTGTACTGGGCAATCATGAGTCCGCTGTCCACTCCAACTTCATGTGCGAGGAAGGGGGGAAGGCCGAAGTTTCGTGCTCGATCGAGGAACCGGTCGGTTCGTCGTTCGCTCATGCTCGCGACATCGGCAACTGCGATGGCAAGGAAGTCGAGGGCATACCCAACCGGTGCGCCGTGAAAGTTCCCGTTCGACTCGACTCGGTAATCAGCAGTGACGACGGGGTTGTCGATGGCTGAACTCAGTTCGTAACCAGCCACACGAGTCGCGTGGTCAACGGTGTCGCGCGCTGCGCCGTGCACTTGCGGCGAGCATCTCAGTGAGTAGGCGTCTTGCACTCGAACGGTTTCGGCAGTTCGCTCTCCGTGAACGAGTTCACTGCCGTCGAGAAGTTTGCGGATGTTTGCCGCGGAGGTTCGTTGTCCTGGGTGAGGGCGAAGTGCTTGAAGGTCATCCGCCATGACGGATGCGTTTCCGCGAAGGCCTTCGTACGTCAATGCCACCGATATGTCGGCCACTGTGAGTAGGTGGCGGATGTCGTCGAGGGCGAGGACGAGCATTGCGGTCATGCCGTCGGTGCCGTTGATGAGCGCGAGTCCTTCTTTTTCCCGAAGCTCGACCGGCTCAATCCCAGCTGCAGCGAGAGCTTCACCACCAGACATTGCGATGCCGGCTGAGTCACGAACAGTTCCTTCGCCCATGAGGGCAAGAGCGCAGTGGGCGAGGGGCGAGAGGTCACCGGAGCATCCGAGCGAACCGTATTCGTGAACAATCGGGGTGATTCCGGCGTTGAGCACGGCAGCGTAGGTTTCGACGACGATGGGTCGAACCCCGGTCCGGGCCGTCATGAGCGTGGAGAGTCGTTGCGCCATGAGCCCGCGAACAACTTCCCGTTCGACTTCTGCCCCGCTTCCGGCTGCGTGACTTCGCACGAGTGACTTCTGAAGTTGAACACGCATGTCGAGCGCAATGAACTGGGTTGCGAGCGCGCCGAATCCCGTCGAAATTCCGTAGTGCGGTTCGGGATCGTTAGCGAGGGCGTCGATTGCCTCTCGAGTGCTGGCGACCGCGGCAAGCGAGCTGGCGTCGAGTTTAACTTTCGCATCGTGACGGGCAACCTCGATGAGTTCAACGGGGGAGAGCGGTGATATTCCGACGGTGACGGTCATTCCACGAGTCAAGCGGATTCAGAGTCGCTGGTGCGCTCACCAAACGATAATCTGTCTGATATGCCAGACAAACCCCAAGTACCAGCAGCGGACCACACCCTCCGTATCCTGACCTACTTGGCGACACAACGGGTTTCGGTTCCGGCAGCGACAATCGCCACGGCCCTCGGAATTCCACGATCGACCGCGTATCACCTGCTCAGTACGCTCGCCGAGCACGGTTTTGTGGTCAACGGAGATCGTCGCTGGGCGCTCGGACCAGCAGCCCACGACCTTGGAACGGGTTACGTCAGGCAACAACCCCTCACGCTCGCGGGGCGTTCCATCGTGACGGGGCTCGTGGATTCCGTCGCCCACAACGCACACCTCGCTGTCCTCCTCGGGCGCGAAGTTGTCTACGTAATCGAAGAGCGCGCACCGGGCCGGCCATCGCTCATAACTGATGTGGGCGTCCGCCTGCCCGCGCACCTCACTGCGTCAGGAAGGTCAATGCTGGCGGCGATGAGCCGCGAACAAATTCTCGCGGTCTATCCGGACGACGCAGCCCTGTCTGTGCGCGGGGAGCACACGATGACTCGAAAAGAACTCATCGAGGAACTGCGCCTAACGCGTGGCAGGGGATACGCGACCGAATTTGGCGAAATCACGGCTGGACTATCATCGGTGGCCGTGCCAATTCTCGATCGAGTTGAGTGGCCGATAGCGTCGTTGGCGTTGACCTTCGCTGGCGAGCCGCCTGTCGACGAACTGGTCAACGCGCTCAAGACTGCAGCTGCCGAGCTGTCACGGCGACTCCGCGTCTAGTGAAACAATTGGGACATGGATTCACTGTCACGGCACGAGGATTACGGCTCACTTCCGCTTGAAGAAGCAGACATGGTCGCCAACCCGTTCGACCAGTTTGCGACATGGTTGAAGGACGCTGAGGAGTTCGGGATTTACGAACCCAACGCCATGGTGCTCGGCACAATTGACGACAACGGACGCCCGACGGCACGCACTGTTCTCCTCAAAGGGCTTGACACCGGATTTCAGTTCGCCACAAACTACCTCTCGCGCAAAGGACATGCACTCGACGGGGAACCCGCCGTTACGGCAGTTTTTGGCTGGTACAAAATGCACCGCCAGGTGATCATCGAAGGCAACGCCGAGAAAGTCACGCCGGATGAGTCGAGCGAGTACTTTGCTACCCGCCCGCGGGGATCGCAAGTAGCGGCGTGGGCGAGCGAGCAATCCCGTCCCATCGAGTCACGCGCTGCGATTGAAGACAAGTTTGACGACGCGGAGGAGCGTTTTGCTGGAGAAGCGGACGTGCCGCGGCCACCTCACTGGGGTGGGTACAGAATTGTCCCGTCGCGCATCGAATTCTGGAAGGGTCGATCGAACCGAATGCACGACCGAATTGTCTACACACGCGACGGAGATTCGTGGGCCGTCGAACGACTTCAGCCATAGCGCCCCGCCGAATAGAAGACTTTCGGGAATATTCTTAATCATCCGACCATTGAGAAGGACATGACGTTGACGAATTCAATCAAGCTAGGGCTCGACACCTTCGGCGACATGACCAACCGCGATGACGGGACTCCGGAGTCGGCCGGTCAAGTCATCCGCAACATCGTCGATCAGGCGGTTCTCGCTGACGAACTCGGGCTCGATGGCTTCAATATCGGTGAACATCACCGCGACGACTTTGCCGTGTCAGCGCCAGACACGCTGCTTGCCGGAATCGCCACCAAGACGAACAACATCATGCTGGGAACCGCGGTGACCGTCTTGTCTAGCCAGGACCCCGTGCGTGTTTACCAAAGTTTCGCGACAATCGACGCTCTCTCCAACGGTCGCGCCGAACTCACAGCTGGGCGTGGATCGTTCACAGAGTCGTTCCCCCTGTTTGGTTACGAAATGTCCGACTACCACGTGCTCTTCGAGGAAAAACTTGAACTTCTCGCACAACTGTTCGAGGAGAAGCCCGTCACCTGGTCGGGGAGAACTCGCGCCTCGCTGACCAATCAAGAGGTTTACCCCAAAACCGAACGCGGACACATGGGCCTTCGCGTCGGTGTCGGCGGCAGCCCCGACTCCGTCGTTCGCGCAGCGCGCCTTGGAATTCCCATGGTCCTTGCAATTATCGGAGGCGACTCTGCTCGATTCGCGCCGTTCGCAAAGCTCTACCGCGATCAACTCGAGGCATTTGGCCGCCCGCAATTGCCGTTGGCTATTCATTCGCCCGGTCACATTGCCGCGACCGATGAGCAAGCCTTTGAAGAACTGTGGCCGGCGTATCGGGACGGGTTCGGCCGTATTGGTCGGGAGCGTGGCTGGAGTGAAATGACGAAAGACCACTTCATGACGGAAGCTGCATACGGTTCGGTTTATGCGGGGAGCCCCGAAACGGTTGCCCGAAAGATTGCGCGCACACTTCTCGTCCTTGGAGCCGACAGGTTCGACCTCAAGTACGCGAACGGCCCCATGCCGCACAGCCAGTTGATGTCGTCCATTGGGCTATATGCAACAGAAGTTGCTCCGATGGTTCGAGAGATGGTCGCTGAGCAACTGAGCGCTAAGGCGAGCGTCTAGCGGTCACACCGCGACGACAAACTTACCTAGAGCACGCCTTCGCGCTTGAGCGCATCAGCAATTTCTGTTCCCGTGTGCCCCGTGACCCACACGGTTTCCGAGCTCGGTGAAGGGTGCATCGTCGGCGCACCGGCGAGAACCGCTTCTGGGGTTGAGAGCTGTCGAATCGCAACGGCACGGACTTTCCCAGGGTGGGACCGACTGAAATCACCGTAAATTGTCTCGTCGTGTTGCCCGTCGTCTCCGATGAGCACCCACTCGATGTTGGGGAAATCATTCGCGAGCCGTTCGAGGCTGCCCACCTTGTGCTCGCGTCCGCTGCGGAAAGCGCGGTCTGGTGTTGCACCCCAATCGGTGAGCAAGAACGGTCCTTTGGGGAATCGGTGTCGGGTGAGGAAACGCTCGAGCGTTGGCGCAACGTTCCACGGCCCTGTCGACAGGTACACGGTCGGCAGGTTGGGGTACCCCTTCGCCAACTGTCCCATCAACTCGGGCATTCCAGGGACCGACATTCGTGCGTTTTCGTCAAGCACAAACGTGTTCCACGCAGCGAGCAGGAGTCTCGGCAGATACGTGATCATCACCGTGTCGTCAACGTCGCACACTACACCGCGGGTCGTCGACGGGTCGACGATGAAGACCTCGGATGATGTCCAACCGGTACCCTTCTTCGCCCGCATTTCGACGGTGTGCCAGCCTGGCGTAAGGGAAAGATCAATGGTGGTGTCAACGACCCCACCTCGGTCAGCCGTCAGGGTGGTTCTGTGTCCGTCGATGCGCACACGAACCGGGTAGTGGGCGACGGGAACACTCCGGAACGCACGCCAT
>WLES01000026.1 GCA_009704155.1 Actinomycetota bacterium
AGTTTCGCCTCGGTGTAACGGCTCGCTGCTGGACCGTCGTCCAGAGAGCCGAAGTTTCCGTGCCCGTCGACAAACGGCACCCGGAGGCTGAACGACTGAGCTAAACGAACAAGCGCGTCGTAGATCGCGGTATCCCCGTGGGGGTGGAGCTTTCCCATCACCTCGCCAACGACTCGAGCGCTCTTGACGTATCCACGCTCTGGACGAAGCCCCATGTCCGCCATTTGGTAGATGATTCGGCGTTGAACAGGTTTCAATCCGTCACGTGCATCGGGGAGCGCGCGAGAATAGATGACAGAGTAGGCATATTCAAGAAACGACCCCTGCATTTCCAGGGACAGGTCAATGTCGTCAATGCGTTCGCGAGAGGGTGTGGAGTCAGTCACAATGTCCACGACTTTACCCGTCATCGCACCAACCGACCGTTGCCTCGCTGACGTTCTGGTGAGTAGTTTCCAGAGTGTCCGCGGTGTCGATAACCCTCTGGCACTCGGTCGCGTTCGACGCTCAGTGGTAGTTCTGGTTGACGGGTTGGGCAGTGAAAACCTCGCCCACAGAGCTGCGCATGCCAGAACCCTCGGAAGTTTGAGGCAGAAGACCGTGTCGTCCGGGTTCCCGACAACGACAGCGTCTGCGCTGAGCTCACTCATGACCGGCGTCGACCCCGGAGTATCCGGCATGGTCGGCTATGCGGTCAGAGATCCGTCGTCGGGGGAGATCATCAATCAACTTTCGGGGCTCGACGCGGTCGACGTTTCGAGATGGCAACCCGTCGAGACAGTCTGGGAAGCGAATTCGGACATTCCAGCCGTCATTGTGTCGGCCGCTCGCTACCGTCACTCCGGGCTGACAAGGTCAATCCTTCGCGGAGCTGATTACGTGTCGGCGCAGACCTACGAGGAACGCCTCGCTGCTATCGACGGCTTTCTTCGTCTACATCGCGACGGCGTCGTTTATGTTTACATCCCAGAACTCGACATGACGGCCCACGCATCGGGCGTTTCCAGCCAGCAGTGGGCCCGCCGTCTAGAGGAACTCGACGGGTTCATTGCGGACGTCGTAAGGATGCTGTCAAAGTCGGACGGACTCATCGTAACTGCCGATCACGGCGTGATTGACGTGCTTCCGCATCAGCACATCGTCATCCCAGAGGCATCAGAATTAACCGACAATGTCCTCACCGGTGGCGAGCCGCGATTCCTCCACTTATACGTCGATGGAAACGTTGAGACCACCCTCAACGCGTGGAGGTCGATGGAGGGCTCACGTGCGCACATCGCGACGCGCGACGACGCAATCGCGGCGGGCTGGTTCGGCTTTGTCAGTGAAGAGCATCGCGAGCGAATCGGAGACGTTCTCGTGACGCCACGCGGTCGGCATGTTTACTACGATTCTCGAGTCGCAACGCTGCAGTCAATGGCGATGGTCGGCCAACACGGTGGATTATCGCGGGCTGAGACCCACGTCCCGCTCATTTTTTCAGGCGCTTACGCCTAATCTGCGTCGGGTCGAGTGCCAAACACGATTTCGTCCCACGTCGGCATTGCCGCACGGGTTCGTCGATGGCGCTGGCTGGGTGTTTCGTCAACAAAAGGTTCAGGGTCTTTCGATGCGGTGTCGGTGTCGCTTTCGCGTGTTGGAGCAGGTTCGACGAACAAGGGTTCATCGGGGAATTCAGGCGCTTCTGGCATCTCGAGCATCTCGGGTGTAATCACGGGAATTGAACCGGACGACGGGTGACTCGACATCGCCTCAGCCCGTTCACCGCGGCGACGCTGAAGGTCGTCCAAGAGTTCACCAACAGTGTCCTCAGCGGCTTCAGTTTTAACAGGGGGAGTTGGCTCAACCACGGCGATTGGTACAGCCTCGAACTCACCGCTGTCGAATCGCTGCGGAGCCGTCGGCGCGACGACTCGGAGCGGAGGGAAAAGGGCCGCATCAACTGCGTCGGCCTTGGAGACGCGCACAGCTGCACTGTTGGAAGGAACGAGGGTGAGCTTTCGGGGATCGAACGCCCAGGTGGCGTCCTCGGTGACGTCACCGACGTGGAACTCGGCGCCCACGACCCATTCGTCATCGCGACGGTAAGCCTGCCAACGGCCGACGGAGCCACCCTGCGCCGCGATTCGCGAAGCTATGGCCGCGCCAAATGTCTGGGGCTCATCGTCGCCGTGTGTCGAGACGGGGACAGCCAGTGCTCGTTCAAGGACGAACGCTAACTCGGCGACAATTGGTGCTTCGAACCTCGAAACACTCTCGATGTCCTGGCCAACGCGCGAGGCAACTTCTGCGGCACTAAGCCCTGAGCGGAGCAGAGTTTGAATTTCGCGGGGAGTCGCGTGACCGCCATCACGAGCGGATTTTGGGCTGATGCCACTGCGAACAGACGCATCCACGGGAATCGAGTATCTGTTTCCGTCCTTAGACACGGCAATAATCGAGTCGGGCGTTACCTCGATTACGGACAGCTCTTCCACGGTTACTCCTGATACCTCGTTGGGTGCGACTTTACCCTCTAGCGACTTGATTTTTGCGACACACGGCGAGGCTAATTGATTTTTGGTCCTTTCTGTTGGACACTACTCACGCCTAGTGGCATAGAAAGGTTTGACAGCATGGCTACCGATTACGACTCTCCGCGCAAGACAGAAGAAGACCACGAGTCGCTTCAAGCTATCCAAGAGCGCGTTCCCGAACCACGTCCGGGTGCTGAGGTAGACGACGCTGACAACCCGGACAGTCTTGAAATGAGCGGCCAGGATCTCGCAAACATCGAACTCGATGTCGTTGTGCTTCCGCCTCAGGCTGACGAGTTCACGTGCATGACCTGTTTCCTCGTCAAGAATCGGTCGCAGCTTGCCAAGGAGAACAAGTCGGGAAGCTATTGCTTCGACTGTGAGGGCTAGCGCGACTTAGCCGGATTACCCAACGCAGCCACGAGCTCTTTCGCACGACGGGTCGACATGTACCAATTTGGTGTCGGGTCATCACGGTCAACGACGTCAACCATGACGCCCTCGGGAATCCACGCTCTGAGCACCTTCCACGTTCGAGCATCGCTGATGGCTGAGAGACGGTCATCCTTGGTGATGACGCGCGGTTTGGAAATTGCGGAACGTTCGATGCGTGCTCGACCCGCGTAGAGGTGGGTCGTGGTGACACGGATTTGGGGTGCACCAAGGTGCAGCCATGCCTGAACGGCGAGGTAAATGCCGACGGCGTTTGCAACGCCACCGACGATCGATAACGGCGCGACCATCCCGAATCCCAGCGGGAGCAGTAGAAGCAGAGCGACGTGTAATCCAGGCCCCGGGGTCAGTCGTTCGCGAAAAATGTCCATGGCACCATTCGACCATGTATTAGCCTGAACCCATGACACCTGAGGTCCTCGTCGTTGGAAATGTCCCGGTTTACGCGCATCCGGGCGACGCGGGAGCTGACATCACCGCTAACGAAACCGTTGTGATTGCCCCTGGCCAGAGAGCAATGGTCTCCACCGGGTTGTCTATCGCTCTCCCTCGCGGTTTCGCCGCGTTTGTCGTACCCCGGTCGGGGCTCGCGCTCCGACACGGAATCACCCTCGTCAATTCACCGGGCACCATCGATGCTGGGTACCGGGGCGAAATCGGTGTCATTTTGCTCAACACCGATTCTTCTGAAGCCTTCACCGTTAATGTGGGAGACCGAATCGCACAGCTGGTCATCCAGCCCATTGCAACAGCGAATTTTGTTCCCGTCAAAGAGCTGCCCTCGACTCATCGGGGCCCGGACGGGTTC
This sequence comes from Actinomycetota bacterium, assembly GCA_009704155.1. Classification (GTDB taxonomy): domain Bacteria; phylum Actinomycetota; class Actinomycetes; order Actinomycetales; family Microbacteriaceae; genus MWH-TA3. The sequence continues at coordinate 3,778 of WLES01000026.1, forward strand.
GGGAGCACAGGAACGTCCTCGAAAGGGCAACAATGACCACCTACCAGATAGAGAACCGTTCGACGACCGGTCCATTCGACATCTCAGAGGTGAACGCTGTACAGCCGTTCATCAACCTAGGTTCAATCAAGATCACGCCTCGCGTTGGACTGCAACTCAAGCTCGACATTGATGACGCCACGAAGAAGGTGGTCGCGGCGACACTGGATTGTGACGGTTCTACGCTTCAGGTGCAGGCGTTCGCGGCACCGCGATCCGCTGGGCTTTGGGCGGAGATTCGAAGCCAGGTGGTAGAGCAGGTTTCCAAGCAAGGTGGTCAAGCGAGCGAAGTTGACGGACCATTTGGTGTCGAGGTGCGGGCGACTCTCCCCACTCAAGACGGAGTTATTCGGCCAGTTCGCTTCATCGGTGTCGATGGACCGAATTGGTTCTTGCGTGGTGTTGTGTCAGGAAAGGGTGCCGCTACGCCGTCCGATGCACTCGCAATTGAAGAAGTGTTTCGCAGTGTCGTTGTCGATAGGGGAAACCAGGCCCTCCCGCCAAGAGAGTTACTGCTACTGACTGTTCCCGTTCAGGCTGGGTCGGCGGGTTGAGCGAACAACTGCGTCGAGGCCTCGGAGCGGTTAAGCCAGGGGAGACACCAACCGGTCAGGATCTGTTCGCTGCAATTGGCGGTGTACGAGGTGTCATCGAATCAGTTTTACCCGGGTTCGTGTTCCTGATCGTATTCACGGTGACAGGAGAACTCCTTCCTTCGGTTGTTGCACCGGTGGGTGTTGCGGTTCTCGCCCTGCTGGTGAGGTTGCTCCAGAGGCTTCCCGTGATGCCAGCCGTGTCAGGCGGGATCGGCATTGCTCTGTCAGCCGGGTTCGCTCTGTGGACGGGGAGGGCCGAGGACAATTTTGTCGGAGGTTTCATCATCAACTCCATCTCATTGTCTGTCGTGGTGGTCTCGCTGCTCGTTCGTCGCCCGATCGTTGGTGTCATTGCGTCTCTCATCAGTCCAGATGTCGACTGGAAATCTACCGCGCGTGCCGCCCGCGCCGTTCGCGTAGCGACCGTCATGTGGGGACTCTTTTTCTCCCTACGATTGGCGGTTCAGGTGCCGCTCTACTTCGCCGGTGCAACTGCCGCACTCGCGTCAACAAAACTCATTATGGGATTGCCGTTTTACGCTGCGATGCTCTGGATCACGTGGCTCTTGCTGCGTTCGGTCTCGTCCCGCACCTCGCCAGCGTGAAAACGACGGCGCGATAGACTTAGGCCACGTCACGTTCTTAGAGGAGTTTTTCGTTGAGCAGCAATTCATTCGGTGCGCAGAGTGCTTTAACAGTCGGTAGTAACGACTACAGGATCTATCGCATCGACGCTGTCCCTGGACACGAACGACTTCCGTTCAGCTTAAAAATCTTGCTCGAGAATCTCCTCCGGACGGAAGACGGGGCGAACATCACGGCAGACCACATCTCTGCTCTCGGAAACTGGAATCCAGCTGCTGAGCCCGACACGGAAATTCAATTCACTCCTGCCCGCGTTGTCATGCAGGACTTCACGGGAGTTCCGTGCATCGTCGACCTTGCAACAATGCGCGAGGCCGTCGCCGACCTCGGCGGTGATCCTGAAAAGATCAACCCGCTTGCCCCGGCAGAGCTCGTCATCGACCACTCGGTGATTGCCGACCTGTTTGGGCGTGAAGACGCCTTCGAGCGAAACGTCGAGATCGAGTACGAGCGCAACGGAGAGCGCTACCAATTCCTTCGCTGGGGCCAGTCGGCGTTCGACAACTTCAAGGTTGTGCCGCCTGGGACGGGAATCGTGCACCAGGTGAACATTGAGAACCTCGCCAAGGTCGTTTACACCCGCGAGATTGACGGCGTCAACGTCGCGTTCCCGGACACGTGCGTCGGAACCGATTCACACACCACGATGGTCAACGGGCTCGGTGTCCTCGGCTGGGGCGTCGGAGGTATTGAAGCCGAAGCAGCGATGCTGGGCCAACCCGTATCAATGTTGATTCCCAAGGTTGTTGGCTTCAAACTCAAGGGAACAATTCCTGCAGCTGTTACCGCAACCGACATCGTCTTGACCATCACAGACATGCTGCGCAAACACGGTGTCGTAGGAAAATTCGTCGAGTTCTACGGTGCCGGTGTGAGCCAGGTGCCCCTCGCAAACAGGGCAACCATCGGAAACATGAGCCCTGAGTTTGGGTCGACCGCGGCCATGTTCCCCATCGACAGCATCACGGTCGACTACCTTCGTCTGACCGGTCGACCAGCAGAGACGGTCGCGCTTGTGGAGGCCTACGCAAAAGAGCAAGGCTTGTGGCACAACCCTGACCTCGAGCCTGTCTTCTCTGAGTATCTTGAGCTCGACCTTGCGACGGTCGTGCCGTCAATCGCTGGCCCGAAGCGCCCACAGGACAGGATTGAGCTCTCTAAGGCAAAATCTCAGTTTGCGGAAGACCTCGGAACCTACGGTCCGGGCAAGGCGGCGTCCGTCACGCGTGATGGTGAAACGTTCACCGTTGACAACGGACACGTCGCGATCGCTGCAATCACATCGTGTACAAACACGTCCAACCCGTCAGTGATGCTCGCAGCCGGTCTGCTTGCGCGTAATGCAGTTGCGAAGGGTCTCGAGGCAAAGCCGTGGGTGAAAACGACACTTGCCCCAGGGTCGAAAGTGGTCACGGAGTATTACGAAAAAGCTGGCCTGATGGACGACTTGGAAGCTCTCGGCTTTTACCTCGTCGGTTACGGATGTACGACGTGTATTGGAAACTCTGGACCGCTTCCCGAGGAGATTTCCCACGCAGTTCACGACAATGACCTTGCTGTCACCGCTGTGTTGTCGGGTAACCGCAACTTTGAGGGTCGAATCAACCCCGACGTAAAGATGAACTACTTGGCGTCCCCTCCGCTTGTCATTGCTTACGCCTTGGCCGGCACGATGGACTTTGACTTTGAGGCTGAGCCCCTAGGCCACGACTCGAACGGTGAACCTGTTTTCCTTGCTGATATCTGGCCGAGTGCTTCTGAAGTTCAGTCAACGATTGACTCGTCGATCGACACTGAGATGTTTGTCCGTCAATACGCGGCTGTTTTTGATGGCGATGAGCGCTGGCGTTCACTTCCCACCCCGACGGGCAATGTGTTCGAGTGGGACGCAAAGTCGACTTATGTCCGAAAGCCACCGTACTTTGACGGAATGTCGCCGACAGCATCTCCGGTGAGTGATATCGCCGACGCGAGAGTGCTTGCGCTTCTCGGTGACTCCGTTACAACCGACCACATTTCGCCAGCCGGATCGATCAAGGCCGATTCGCCCGCTGGTAAATACCTCGAGGCCCACGGCGTTGGTCGTGACGATTTCAACTCCTACGGATCCCGCCGAGGCAATCACGAGGTCATGATTCGTGGAACGTTCGCGAACATCCGTCTCAAGAATCAGCTTCTCGACGGCGTGGAGGGTGGCTTTACTCGAGACTTCACAACGCCGGACGGTTCCCAATCGTTCATCTTCGATGCGTCAACGGCCTATGTTGCAGCTGGAACACCTCTCGTAATTCTCGCCGGCAAAGAATACGGTTCTGGTTCGAGCCGCGACTGGGCCGCAAAGGGAACGAGCCTTCTCGGCGTCTCGGCTGTTATCGCGGAGTCGTTCGAACGAATTCACCGGTCTAACCTGATCGGAATGGGTGTCATCCCACTGCAGTTCCCGAGCGGCCAAACCGCTCAGTCGCTCGGTCTCGATGGCACAGAGTCGTTCTCAATCACCGGAATTGTCGCGCTCAACGACGGGATCACTCCGCCGACTGTACGAGTCGTCGCCGTGCCCACAGCACATTCAGCAGCGGGTAAGTCGGAGATCGAATTTGACGCCACGGTCCGGATTGACACGCCAGGCGAAGCCGATTACTACCGAAACGGTGGAATCCTCCAGTACGTATTGCGGTCCCTCCTCTAGTGGCTACCGTGTTGGAGGGAATCTCGTCGCCGGACGATGTGAAGAAGCTGTCAGCAGCTCAGTGCACAGTTCTGGCTTCAGACATTCGCGATTTCCTCATCGACAACGTTTCCGTGACGGGTGGTCATCTCGGGCCTAACCTTGGCGTTGTTGAGTTGACCATCGCGCTTCATCGAGTTTTTGACTCACCAACTGACCCCATTATTTGGGACACCGGGCACCAGTCGTATGTTCACAAGCTTCTGACCGGTCGTCAGGATTTTTCGCGTCTTCGAATGGTCGACGGCCTCGCGGGATATCCGCAGCGTTCCGAATCGGTTCACGACGTTGTCGAGAGCAGCCACGCGTCTAGTTCGCTCTCGTGGGCTGAAGGAGTCTCTAAAGCGTTCGAGATGACGGGTCAAGACGAACGGCATGTAGTTGCCGTCGTGGGGGACGGCGCCCTCACTGGTGGAATGACCTGGGAAGCATTGAACAACATCTCGCATGACAATTCACGCAAACT
>WLES01000027.1 GCA_009704155.1 Actinomycetota bacterium
GCCTCGCGAGCTCATCCGGGCTCAGAATATTCGGAACCTCTGTGACAAGATCGCGCACAACCTTGACAGCATCGCGTGAGGCGCGGACTGCATCGAGGTCGGGTTTGTGCTTCCCAACAACGGTGATCGACGCCAACGCAGGGGCGTTGTCCGAGGATTTTCTCGTGAACGCTGGAATGGCTGCAAGGGCAGCGCCTTCAGCGACGTGGGTCGATTCAGCCGTATTTGTCGTGGTGAAGGCTAGCGCTAGCGACCCCTTCGCAGCACGGGCGGCAACGCCGGCCGCGTAGCGCAGTGGGTCAAGGACAGGGCTGTCGGCGGGGAGTCCGACCATCACAAGAGTCGTGAACGACGATGTCGGGGGCGCCGGCACGACCGAAAATGAATCATGCTTCCCATCGAATTCGAGACGTGTTGCGGCGTCAAGAACGAAATCGTGGACTTCGCTCGGAGCCGAAGTAGTTCGTACTCCGTCAGCAGGCACGGTGACAGTTACGGCAAGTGTGTCTGCTTTCGGCAAGCGAGCAGCGTGAGCGAGATCAGTCATATGTCAAGAGTAGAGGTCGGGCGGACGGTAGAGGCTTAGCATGGAGGAGTGAGCACGAACCAACGGCTTTATCGTGAAACGGAAACTTCGGTCCCGCCCGGGCTGCCACTCGTTATTCTCTTGACCGGATTTATCGATTCGGGTCGAGCGGTAGTCACGGCCAGTCGCCACATTCTCGACTCGACCAAGCACGAGCGAATCTGGACGTTCGACAATGACGAGCTTCTCGATTATCGCGCTCGACGCCCAACCTTTACGTTCGAACAGACTCGACTGACGGGTTACCGCCCACCTGAACTTTCGCTTCGACTTGTCACTGACGAACTGGGTTCACAGTTCCTTCTCCTTAGTGGATATGAACCCGACTATCGCTGGGAAGGGGCGGCAGAAGCCGTGCTCCAGGCAATCGAGAGGTACGCGGTCTCGACGACGACATGGGTACATGCGATTCCGATGCCCGTTCCACACACCCGTCCGCTTGCAATGACGATCAGCGGAAATCGTCGAGAACTCATCGATGCGTATTCAGTGTGGAAGCCGACGACCGAAGTGCCAGGCACCTTTGTTCACCTCGTCGAGTACATGCTGTGCGAAATCGGTTCTCCTGTCGCCGGTGTTGTCCTGCTCATTCCCCACTACCTGGCCGACGCCGACTATCCCGTTGCGACCGTCGGCGTCCTTGACGCCATCACGACGACAACGGGAATAACCTTCCGCTCAGACGCGTTGAGAGAGTCAGGTCGCGATTTCCTCGTTGAGGTTGCAACCCAAGTGGCCGAGAATGACGAACTTGCGAACGTCGTTGGGTCACTGGAAAAACGCCACGATAACTTCATGGCGGACACCACGCCAACATCGCCGTTTGTCGACGATGACGGGAAAATGCCGAGTGCGGATTCGCTCGCGGCGGAACTCGAACGCTTCTTGCGCACGCGTGGTGGGACAGACAACTAAACAGCCCGTGTTACCCTGATGGGAGTACCCCCGGGGTCGTCGGCATCGCCGATTTGACACGGGGCTTCCTACTGCCCGAAATGAGGATGTCGATATGGCGGAACGAAAGAGTTTTGCGGAGCGATTGGGCTTCGGCAAGAAGACCGCTGATCCCGTAGTGGAGAAAGCGCCTGCTAAGCAAGCTGCTGCGAAGCCTGCCACCAAAGCTCCTGCGAAGCCTGCCGCCAAAGCTCCTGTGAAGCCTGCCGCCAAAGCTCCTGTGAAGCCTGCTGCTAAAGCACCGGCAAAGCCTGCTGCGAAAGCGCCTGCTAAAGCTGCAGCAAAGACACCAGCGAAGCCAGCGGCGAAAGCACCAGCTAAACCTGTCGCGAAGGCACCTGCGAAGCCCGCTGCAAAGCCAGCCGCTAAGGCTCCTGTGAAGCCCGCTGCCAAGCCTGCTGCGAAAGCTGCTGGCGACGACGCGGCGGAAATCATCATCGATGACGAAGAATTTGACGTCGTAATCACCGTTGGTGAAGACGGCGTAGTCGAGGTTGACGCAGAGGTACCGGCGACGGACGAAGTTCTTGAAATCACCGATGATGAAGCAGAAGATCTGAAGTCAGTCATGGTTGAAGCTCTCCCGACTGGTGCAATCCGAATCAGTGCGTCTGACGAGGAAATCCAGCCGGTTTCTAACCTCATCACCGGTGCGACGGCTGACCCCGTCAAGGACTATCTCAAGCAAATTGGAAAGGTCGCGCTCCTCAACGCCGAGCAGGAAGTTCAGCTCGCACTTCGAATCGAAGCTGGGTTGTTTGCCGAGGAGAAGTGGGCGAAACTCCCTCCGTCTAAGCGCAACAATTCCCGCGAGGGCCGCGAATTGCGAATCATTGCTGACGACGGTGAGCGCGCCAAACGCCACCTGCTCGAAGCAAACCTGCGACTCGTCGTATCGCTCGCAAAACGTTACACAGGCCGCGGGATGCAGTTTCTCGACCTCATTCAAGAGGGCAACCTCGGTCTCATTCGTGCCGTCGAGAAGTTCGACTACACGAAGGGGTTCAAATTCTCGACGTATGCAACGTGGTGGATCCGGCAGGCAATCACTCGTGCGATGGCGGATCAGGCTCGAACAATTCGTATCCCTGTTCACATGGTTGAAGTCATCAATAAGCTCGCGCGCGTCCAGCGCCAATTGCTTCAAGACCTCGGTCGCGAGCCCAACCCTGAAGAATTGGCTCACGAACTTGACATGACCCCGGAGAAGGTGCTCGAGGTCCAGAAGTACGGCCGTGAACCAATTTCACTGCACACTCCGCTCGGCGAAGACGGAGATTCTGAATTCGGCGACCTCATCGAAGATACGGAAGCCGTCGTTCCACTCGATGCTGTGGCCAATCGAATGCTTCTCGTCGCGCTCGAATCCGTATTGGACTCGCTCTCAGAGCGCGAATCGGGTGTTATTCGGATGCGTTACGGCCTTGGCGACGGTATTCCAAAGACTCTCGATCAAATTGGAGAGAACTTTAACGTCACGCGTGAACGAATTCGCCAGATTGAATCGAAGACGATGGCGAAACTCCGTCACCCTTCGCGCTCACAAACCATCCGCGAGTTCCTCGAGTAATAACTGTGCTGGTCGCTCTCGCGGTGCTCCTCGGACGGTTTGTCCGAGTGGTTACGAGAATGCGCGGTGGCGGGTCGGCTCTTCCCGGCTGGGTCGTGTTGAAACTCGTCCCCGATTTCGTTGCGCGGGTGATGACGCGGATTCAATCCGACCACGCCGTCCCCGTCGCAGTGGTCACGGGCTCAAACGGAAAATCGACGACTACATCGATGGCCGTTGCAATTCTTGAGGCCCACGGAAAACGTGTCTTTTCAAATCCATCGGGGGGAAATCTTCCGCAGGGCATCGCTTCGGCGATGCTCACTGACGTCACGCTGGGCGGGACGCTCTCGGTCGACGCTGTTGTCCTAGAACTCGACGAGGCATACGGCGTTCAACTCGCCGATGCCGTTCGACCGTCTCACGCGCTGTTATTGAACATCCAAGTTGACCAACTGAATCGCTTTTTCGAACCGGAACGCGTTGTCGAGATGGTGCGTCGTATCGCAGAGCCTGCCCACACCGTCATCGTGAACGATTCAGATGCCAACACGCGGTCACTCGGCAACCAATTCGCGCCAACCCACGACGTTGTCGGATTCGATGTGGTCGATCGCGTTGCACCGGACGGCGTTTACGGTGCGAACGCTGGGAACGATGCTGCGAAGGACGCCAGAACACCGCTTGTCAGTGTGACGGCGGTCGACGGGGTAAACACAACATTGGCTTACGCTGGAGAACCGTTGGCTGTCAGGCTACCGTCACCGGGAGTCCACTATGCCGTCGACGCAGCCGGGGCCCTTGCCCTCGGTGCACGGCTGTTGGGCGACGAGTTCGATTCATCGGTCGCGGCCAGCGCGATATCTGACATGAAGCCCGTTTACGGTCGCGGTGAGACCGTCGAGGCGTTCGGCTCACCTCTCACAATTGTCATGATGAAGAATCACCCGAGTTTGCAGGCAAATCTTGACGCGCTGTCAGAAACCCCCGAGTCGTTGTATCTGGCCGTTGACGACGGAACCCCTGACCCGTCGTGGATATACGACATCGACCTTTCACGCCTCGACCACGTTGATGTCGTGAGCGGGTCGAAGGCGTGGCAGTGGGAAACACGACTCGCTTACGCTGAAATTCCAACAGGCGTAGTCGAGCAGGATGCGCGGACCGCGTTCGAAGCGTTCGGAACGAACACGTCACCGAAACGACAAAAGCATCGCACCGCAATCGTCAATTATGAGCAAATGATGGATTTGCGCCGCGAACTCGGCTACATGGAGATTGAGGGCGAATGACTCTCCGAATCGTTCACCTTTACCCCAGGGAGTTGGGCATGTTTGGTGATGTCGGCAACGTCATCGCCCTGCAAATGCGCGCTCGCTGGAGCGGGATCGTGGCGTCGGTCGAGAGCGTCGGTGTGTCGGATGCAGTCCCAGAAAACGCTGATGTTTACATGATCGGGTCGGGGAGCACGGCTGGTTTACGCGCTGTTGCAGAAGCAATGCCCACACTCGCACGGTCACTCACGAGGGCGCATTCGGCAGGCGCGACCGTGGTTGCGATTGGTGCCGGATTGCACCTGCTCGGTTCGCGCGTCGATATTGCAGACGGGGAGTCGGTTGATGGTGCTGGGTTGATTGATGCGACGAGCACACTGAGGGCGGAGCGCCTTGTCGGTCCGCTGTCCGGAAGCATCGGCAAACAGGGTGTTACCGGTTACGTCAACAGTGGACACCAACTCATTGGAACATTCAATCCGTTGGTGGAACGGATCGAAGGGCTCTCGATTGAGAGTGATGGCGTCAGTGCCGACGGCATTCTGGGAACACACCTCCACGGCCCGTTTCTGCCAATGAACCCGAAGTTTGCTGACGACATTATTGAGAAACACACGGGTGTCGCGGTTGACCAGGACGACCCGCGCGTCAGCCGTGCGACGGGGGCGGCGAGTCATTCACGAGTTGCACTGCGCCGTGAACTGGGGCTTTAGCCGCCGAATACTCGTCGTGACGTCACTGGAATCCCCGTCACGATTTCGTCGCCAATGGTGTTGGTCCAGCTAGCCCAGTCTTCAGCGCTGGGTCCGCCGTGTCCGATAATTCCGACGGACGATCCGTCGTCAAAGCCAGCGGGCCGCTCAGCAAGCGTGAACAGCGGGTGCACCGCCGTGACGGTGCATCGTTCACCGCCAACGAGGACCCATGCACCCTTCGGGTTTTGCGGAATTCCATCGTGCCAGCCTGCATGAATTCGAATCGTCGATTCGTCGTGAACTTCGGCGGTTGACCTTAGCGACATGACGGGACTCAAGCCGAGTTGTTGCCCGCTCGACTCCGAGAAAGGGGAGACCCCGTAGGCAAGAATTCCGAATCTTACAACGTCGTACCGGGCGTCAGCATTGGTGAACCCGGCCGCGCTTGCAGCGATGTGTCTGATTGTGGGCTTGAGCCCGACCGACGCTGCTGCAGCAATCGCGGTGTCAAACCGGGAGAGCGCGATCCGGTCAGCCTCTTCGCTCGCGTCCGCAAGATGCGACCAAACGCCGACAACCACGATCAACTTCTGCTTTTCGTGAGCCGCCGCGGCAGAGCACGCTGCGACCCAGTCCGATTCAGTGAAACCATTGCGGTGGAGACCCGTGTCGACTTTGAGGTGCACCCGTGCCGGTACCTTTTGTAATCGCCCAGCTTCGGCAACGGCGTCTAGCTGATTAAGGGTTGACACCCCGATGTCGATGCCCTGTGCAACGGCTTCCGCGAAGTCGGTCTCCTGCCCGTGAAGCCACGCAAAGAGTGTTGCGGTGACACCGTGAGCACGCAGCGATAACGCCGCTGGGATGTCAAGCACCGCCAGTCCCGTGGCGCCAGCTCTCAGCGCGTTGTCTGCTAGCTCTGTCATTCCGTGCCCGTAGGCGTGAGACTTCAGCGCAACCCACACACTGGCTGGCGCTGCCGTGTTGACGAGCTTTGCGACGTTTCGTTCAAACGCTGAAAGGTCGATATCGACGTGAAGTGTCATTCGGCAATCCATTCGCGTTCAACGCGCCAGCTCAGACCGGCGACAAGCGAGAGAGGATCGCGCGCTGCCGAACCAGCCCACACGGCAATCTCATCGGGGTGTGACCAGAACAGCGCGTTGTCACCAACGACAACCGGGCAATTCGTCACATCGAGCACCAGTTGGTCCATCGCAATTCGGCCCACGACAGGTACTGAAACTCCGTCGATCTGGGCGGATGCGACGTTCGAGCCAGAGCGAGGAACGCCGTCGGCGTATCCAAGGGAAACGAGTGCGAGTTGGGTCGTTCGCTGAGCAGTCCACGTGTAGCCGTAAGACACTGATTCCCCGGAGGTAATCGATTTCACTGCAACGATTTCGCCGATCAAGGTTGCTACAGGTCTCCCGGCTGAAAGCCCGAATAGTTCACCTGTCGTTGGCGGGATCGGTTCGAGTGGGTTGTCATCGGTGAGAAATCGATCACAACCCTCCAGCTCTGCGGCGGCCCGAACCCACGACGCGCCATAGCCGTAGGCATCGCACCGAAGATCGATGACGATGCTTCTCGACCCAACTGCAGTCAGTCGGCGGAGATTATCTCGGAGTGCGTCAGCGGAAAATTCGACGCGGCGTCGAGGACTGTTAGGCACCGTGCTCGGTGCGAAGGCGATCTGACTCGTCGTGCCACTCAAGCGCAGTTGGCTGAAGAGCGTCGCGAACTGCAGCGGCGTGGTGGGCGCAGAAGAACAATTCACCAGACTGAACTCGAACACGCACGTATGCTTGCGCTCCACATGAATCGCAACGGTCAGTTGCGTCGAGTTGTGGTGCAGCTGGCGTTACGGATTCTGGAGTGTGCGTCGATGCCATTGTTGTCCTTCCGACATCTCTATTCCACCATGAGGCACGGAGTTTGAATGTTCATCGCGCGGTGTTTTCGCCCGTGGCGTAAAACTTTGTCCACAGCGCGGAGTGCCTAATCCACGGCCAATCGAACGAGCCATAGTCTTATCGAAGTTCTCCAACCGAAGGTTTGTGTCTCCTTGCCCAACGATTATTCCGCTCGACACCTCAGTGTTCTCGAAGGACTCGAGGCTGTCCGCAAGCGCCCCGGAATGTACATCGGGTCAACGGATGAACGCGGACTCATGCACTGCCTCTGGGAGATCATCGACAACTCGGTCGACGAAGCTCTCGCCGGGCACGGTACAGCCATCGGCATCACACTGCACTCCGACGGGTCGATTGAAGTCGTCGATAACGGGCGCGGCGTGCCGGTTGACATTGAGCCACGGACTGGCCTAACCGGCGTCGAGGTTGTGTTTACCAAACTGCACGCCGGCGGCAAGTTTGGATCGGGGTCCTACCAATCGTCTGGCGGGTTGCACGGCGTTGGCGCATCGGTGGTGAACGCGCTGAGCGTCCGGCTCGACGTCTCAGTGGATCGCGATGGAAAGACTCACTCAATGTCATTTCGGCGAGGAGAACCAGGGTCGTTCGCTGACGCGGCAGAGCCATCGCCGAGCGCACCATTTACTCCGTTCGTCGACCAGAGTGAACTGGCGACCATCGGGAAGGTCGCGAAAGGCGTTACCGGCACGCGCGTCCGTTGGTGGCCTGACCCGGAAATCTTCGTCAAGTCGTCAGTCATCGATCGAGAGGGCGTGGCGGCCCGAGCGCGGCAGACAGCGTTTCTCGTGCCGGGGTTGTCGCTCAAGCTCAACGACGAACGCGACGGAACAACGACCAGCGAGGAGTTCCGATTCGACGGCGGCTTGTCCGAGTTCACTGACTTCCTCGCCCCAGATGAAGCACTGACGGGAACGTGGCGACTCAAGGGCGACGGAACGTTCAAGGAAACCGTGCCCGTGTTGGACGACAAAGGACACATGGTCTCGACCGAGGTCGAACGAACCTGCGAGGTCGACGTTGCGGTCCGATGGGGCACGGGATACGACACGGTGCACAAGTCATTCGTCAACATCATTGCAACGCCGAAGGGCGGTACTCACGTCGCTGGGTTTGAGCAAGCGCTCATGAAGGTCATTCGTGCTGAGGTCGACAAGAACTCGCGCCGCCTGAAAGTCGGCACAGACAAGATTGAAAAGGAC
>WLES01000028.1 GCA_009704155.1 Actinomycetota bacterium
CTGTCTCGTCATCCTCGCGGTGACGCGCGAACTCGTCTCGACCTTTCGGGCTCTTCGGTCGCGCAAAGTAGCCGGGCTCACCGCACTCGCCGGTGTCCTCATCTTCATTAACTGGCTCTTCTACATCATCGCCTCACTCACGGGCCACGTAGTCGAGGCGTCGCTTGGATACTTCATCAACCCCCTCGTCACTGTGTTGCTGGGAGTGATCGTGCTTGGCGAAAAACTTCGACCGCTCCAGTGGGCGGCACTCGGCTTCGCCGCGGTCGCCGTGGTCATTCTCGTCGTCGGGTACGGGCAGTTTCCGTGGCTCGCGTTCGTTCTGGCGGGAAGCTTCGGCGTCTACGGCTTGGTCAAGAACCGAGTTGGTTCACGACTTTCCTCTACGGCGTCGCTCACCCTTGAAACCGCGTGGCTTCTTCCCGTCGCCATCGCGATCCTTGTCTGGGAATCGGTCAGCGGAACGCTCGCGGCCGGCTCAGACCCTGGCTTCTTTTTCCTCCTCGCCCTCGCCGGCCCGATAACGGCGATACCTCTCCTGCTGTTTGGGGCCGCAGCTCGACGTGTTCCGCTCGCGTGGATGGGGTTCATGCAATACGTTTCGCCGACGATCCAGCTGCTCGTCGGGGTTCTTGTGTTGAGCGAGCCCATGCCGCTGCAAAGGCTGTTGGGTTTTGTGATGGTATGGGTTGGACTGGTTGTATTGGCAATTGACGTCATTCGCGCCGAACGCAGGCCGATTTCACAATAAATCAGGGCAAATTTCACGCCAAACGCAACGTCATTGCGAACAGACCAGTTGGATAGCCCCCGAAATTGCAGATTCTTCTGTTTCAAAGCGTTACACGCTTGTAACCGTATAGTTTTGCACCGCACCTTGGGACTCTGTACCGTTGAGTATGTGGCGGATCAATCCGATTCGTTACACCATGGATGAAACAAGGAGAATCATGGGCGCATTCACGAAGGCTTCGGCCTCGCGTAAGGTCGCGACTGTTCTCGGTAGCCTCGCCATGCTCGCAACTTCGGGCCTCGTGCTCGCTGGTTGTGCTGCTGACGGTGGCAACGGAGGAGCTGTCGGCGATCTGACACTCAAGATCGGTACTGCACTTCCGCAGACCGGTAACCTCGCGTTCCTCGGACCCCCCGAAGAAGCTGGCGTTTCGCTTGCCGTCAAGGAAGTTAACGAAGCCGCCAAGGGCGTTACCATCGAGGTCACCTGGGGTGACTCGGGCGACACCGACAACAAGGCATACGAAACCGAAATCCCGCGTCTTCTTGACGCAGGTGTCACGGCAATCCTCGGTGCTGCATCGTCGGGAACCTCATTGCAGTTCATTGACGATGTCACCGGAGCTGGCGTAATCCAGTTCTCGCCTGCCAACACGTCGGCTGCACTCACCACCTACGACGACAACGGACTGTACTTCCGTACCGCTCCGTCGGACGTTCTTCAGGGTGAAGTTCTCGGTAACCTCATCGCTGCAGACGGACACCAGACCCTCGGCATGATCGTCCTCAACGACTCGTACGGCACCGGCCTTGCACAGTTCGTTTCGGACGCATTCACCGCTGCAGGTGGAACCGTTGTGGCTCAGCCCACCTACAACACAGGTGACACGAACTTCGACGCTCAGGTTGCTGAAGTTACCGCTGCTGCTCCCGACGCTATCGTCCTCATCACTTTCGAAGAGGTCAAGACGATTGCTCCCGCGCTCATCGGTGGCGGATACGCTTCTGAGAACGTCTACTTCGTTGACGGTAACCTCGCCAACTACTCGGAAGACTTCGCTGCAGGTCTTCTCGAAGGCGCTAAGGGAACCCTCCCCGGTCTGGACATCACCACCATCGCTGACTTCACAACCCGCATGAACGACAACTGGGTTGCAGAAGGAAACGATGACCTCGCTGACGTATTCGCATACGGTCCTGAAGCTTACGACGCTGTCGTACTCCTCGCCCTTGCCGCTCTCGAAGCCGGCTCGGTTGAAGGTGTCGACATGGCTGCAAAGCTCCAGGAAGTATCGGGTGGCGTTGACGGTGGCACCAAGTGCACCACGTTCGCAGAATGCGCTGACATCATCAATGGTGGCGGCCAGGCTGACTACGACGGTGTCTCGGGCCCCATCACCTTCAACGAGGTCGGTGACCCCACCGAAGCATCGATTGGTGTTTACCAGTACGGTGCTGACAACGTAGCCGTTCCGTTCAACGGATAACGACTAACAGTCACTCAGAGAGGCCCCGGGGAAACCCGGGGTCTCTTTGCGTGTGTGTGGCACTCGTGTGAGGCGACTGTCGGTGGCTGTGGCCCAAAGAACGACAAAACCCGCCCCGGTGAGGAGGCGGGCTTAGCGTGAAGAAAGTTAGGCGCCGAGGGTGCCGAGATAGAGACCAATGACCTTGGGGTCATTGAGGAGGTCGCGGCCGGTTCCCGTGTAGGCGTCTTTACCCTGATCGAGAACGTATCCGCGGTCACAGATTTGCAAGCAGCGGCGAGCATTTTGCTCGACCATAATCGTCGTCACGCCGGCCTTGTTGATCTCGGAGACACGAATGAACGCTTCGTCCTGACGAACGGGCGAAAGACCGGCGCTGGGCTCGTCGAGGAGGAGCACAGCTGGCTCCATCATGAGCGCTCGACCCATCGCAACCATCTGGCGTTCTCCACCCGAGAGCGAACCTGCACGCTGCTTGAGGCGCTTACCCAGTTCAGCAAAGATGCTCGTGACGAACTCAAGCCGTTCGTCGTAGCGCTTGGGCGCCTGGTAGAGACCCATTTGAAGGTTCTCTTCGATCGTGAGACTGGGGAAGACGTTGTTTGATTGTGGAACGAACCCGACACCGCGTGCGACGAGCTTGTTGGCCTTGAGGCCAGTGATGTCATCGCCATTGAGCGTGATAGTCCCGCCTCGAACATTGACGAGGCCAAAGATTGCCTTGAGGAATGTCGACTTACCAGCGCCGTTCGGTCCGATGATTCCGATGAGTTCGCCCTTGTTGGCGTAAAGGTTCGTGCCGTTGAGGATGTTCACCCCGGGAAGGTATCCGGCGAGGAGATCCTTTGTCTCGATGACGGGAACTTCTGACGTGCGCGCCATTATGAGTCCTTACCCTTCTTCGGAAGTGTGATTCTGCCGGTGACCGTGCCGAGATCGGTGTCTTGGTGGCTACCGAGGTAGGCGTCGATGACGGCGGGGTTCTTCATGACCTCGTCCGGCGCACCTTCGGCAACGACTCGACCTTCAGCCATGACAATCACCCAGTCAGCGATGTGTCGGACCATGTGCATGTCGTGTTCAACGAACAAGACGGTCATTCCCTCTTTCTTGAGGTTGAGGATGTGCTCGAGCAGCGACTCGGTCAACGCTGGGTTGACGCCAGCCATGGGCTCGTCCAACATGACGAGTTCTGGCTTAGTCATGAGTGCACGGGCCATTTCGAGAAGCTTTCGCTGCCCACCGGAGAGGGATGCCGCGAAATCATCTTTCTTGGTGTCGAGTTTGAACCGGGTGAGTATTTCGATTGCTTGCGTCTCGATTTCCTCGTCCTTCTTCTTCCAAATGAAGGGGAAGAGCGACGCACCGAGTTTCTCGCCTGGCTGTTCGGTTGAGCCCAGTTTCATGTTGTCCATGACCGTGAGCAGCGCGAGAGCC
Organism: Actinomycetota bacterium; assembly: GCA_009704155.1. Taxonomy (GTDB): domain Bacteria; phylum Actinomycetota; class Actinomycetes; order Actinomycetales; family Microbacteriaceae; genus MWH-TA3. The sequence goes on from WLES01000028.1 coordinate 3,657, forward strand.
TTAGTGAGCTGGAAGGTCCTGATGAGACCCATCCGGGCAACCTTGAACGCCGAAACACCAGCGAGGGATTTGCCGTTGAACGACCACTTTCCCTCATTGGGGGTGTCGAATCCCGTGAGCAGGTTGAAGAACGTTGTCTTGCCAGCGCCGTTGGGCCCGATGAGGGCGGTGATGGCGTTGCGGGGGATTTCGACGTGCGCAACGTCAACGGCGACGAGACCACCGAATTGGCGGCGAACACCATCAGCGACGAGGATCGGGTCCTTTTTGGCCACACCCGGCTTAATCTCACCGACGTGGAGTCCGGTCGATTTGATCGGTGTGGAGGATTGGCTGCTACTTGACAAAGGTCAGCTCCTTCTTGTTGCCAAAAATTCCCTGCGGTCGGAAAATGACCAGAAGCACGAGGATGACCCCGACGATGATGAATCGGATCTGAGCTGCCTGGATTCCGCTGAACGGAAGCAGCCCGGCTTTCGCGAGAGCGGGGAATACCAGACCGAGGAATGCTTGGAGGGTCCAGAAGATAACGGAACCGACCAGCGGCCCAAACACCGTAGCTGCGCCACCGAGAAGGAGGGCAGTCCAGATGAAGAACGTCAGGGATGTCACGTACACACTCGAGTTGACGTTGGTCGACAAGGCGAGGAGCAGCCCACCGAGCGAACCGAGGACGCCACCAATAACCAGTGCCTGCATCTTGTAGGCGAAGACGTTCTTTCCGAGTGAACGAACAGCGTCCTCGTCTTCACGAATTCCCTTGATGACACGGCCCCACGGGGAGTTCACGAGTCGCCATACTGCGAAAGTCGCACCAACGAGGATGAGCATTCCGACGATGCGGATGAACCACGTGCGCTCGTTGTCAAGGAACGGTTCAAATCCGTATTCGCCACTGGGGATGGGGTTTGCGTCGTTGAAGCCACCGGCTCCCGGCGTCGGGTTAGTGACAGTCCCACCCGTTCCATTGAATCCGGTGAGCCCGTCTGCCGATCCAGTCACATCCGTGAACACAGCAGTGAGGAGTAGTAGACGGATAATCTCAGCCGCGGCAATGGTGACGATAGCGAGGTAATCGCCGCGCAATCGGAGGGTCGGGATTCCGAGAATGAGAGCGAACACGATGGACGCTCCGATGCCGACAAATGCGGCGAGGTACCAGGGCAATCCGAACGTGAGGATTCCGATGGCGTATCCGTAGGCACCGAGAGCCATGAAGCCAGCCATACCCATGTTGAGGAGCCCCGCGAATCCGAAGTGGATGGCAAGACCCAACCCTGCGAGGGCATACGCCATCGTGGTGGGGTCAAGAATGAATGACGCTGTAGACGAGAGAATTCCGAGGAAGTCCATGGCTATCCCACCCTTTCCTTACGACCAAAGATTCCCTGAGGACGGAACAGCAGGATTCCGATGAGAATGACGAGCGCGCCGACGTACTTGAGGTCAGAGGGAATGATGAGGCTCGAGGCTTCGACAAGGATTCCCACAATGATGGAACCAATGAGCGCACCGTACGCCGTGCCCAATCCACCGAGGGTCGTCGCGGCGAAGATGAGAAGCAGAATCTGCCCACCCATATCCCAGCGGATGCCAGGGCGGAAGTATGCCCAGAGAATTCCGGAGAATCCGGCGAGGACCGATCCGATAACCCAGACCACTCGAACAACGCCGTCAACATCGATTCCTGACGCCGCAGCGAGGCTTGGATTGTCGGAGATGGCTCGAGTTGCCTTACCGATTTTCGTGTAGGTGAGCCACCATCCAAAGATGATGATGAGCAAAATCGAGAGACCCATGCTCACCATGTCAACGACGGAGAGTTTGACAGAACCGAAGAGTGCAATTTGGGGTGCGTCAGAGCCGGGAAGCTGCTCTGTTCCTCCGCCGATGAAGAACTGGTACATGTAGCGAATCGCGAGCGACAGGCCAATCGACACGATCATGAGCTGGACCAGACCGGTGTTTCGCTTGCGAAGCGGTTTCCATAGCCCGGCATCAAGACCCCAGCCGAGACCGGCCGACAACACAATTGCGAGAACAATGGCGAGAGGGAGCGCTGAGTCACCGAGTATCCCGACGAGACCGAAGGTTACGACGGCACCGAACGTGACCATTTCTGCGTGGGCGAAGTTTGAAATACCTGTGGTTCCGTAGATGAGCGACAGCCCGACAGAGGCAAGTGCGAGCATGAGTCCGAAGTTCAGCCCTGAGATCAGTCGCTGGACAATCTGATCAACCATGCTGACCGTATTGCGCTCGCCTTGACCAATGAAGAAGTTCATTGCCACACGACCACCCGGTCCGACGGTTACTGTTTGAACGTTGCTTTCGACAAACTCGGTTTCAGGGTTGTCGACAACGGCAATTCCATCGGGAAGCGTCGACTCGTCAACGGTGACGGTGTAATCGGCGTTCCGCTCAGGAACACCAACCGTCCACTTACCTTCGGCATCAGAGGAAACCTCCGCTGAGAACCCACCCCCACCCGTCACGGTGACGAGAACGCCATTGACGCCGATGCCCTCGTTCTGAACATTTCCGCTCACCTTGTAAGGCAACTCGGGGTTGACAACATCGGCGTGTGCCGGTGCGCCCAACGCGAGAACTCCGAAGGCGAGCACGAACGCCCCCACGGCGGCGGATAAACGCCCCATGGCTCGTCGTGTCGTGGCCGTGAGATTCACAGGACCTCCTGGTCGTGGCCGTGCGTGCTGAGTGCAGGCGCGGGTAGTCGTCGTTGACGGTACTGTCCGATTATTGCGTGAATGCGAGCGAGACACAAACGCTAACTGACGATTTGTGACTTTACTAATGAGTTCGTTAGTCAACCGTGATAATCAGTAAGCGAAACGCCCGCCTAGACAGCCCGCTACGATTAAGAGGAATAGGCACAGTGTGCGATTCGACGGTAAAGGATGACCATGGCTTCAGAAGATCCATTCGGACTCACGGGACTCACCTACGACGACGTGATGCTTCTTCCTGCCCACACGGACGTCATTCCCAGTGAGGCCGACACGTCGTCTCGACTGACCCGAAACATCACGGTTTTCGCACCAATCATTTCGAGCGCGATGGACACTGTCACGGAATCCCGCATGGCAATCGGCATGGCGCGACAGGGCGGAATGGGAATCATTCACCGTAACCTTTCGATTGAAGACCAGGCGTGGCACGTCGACAAGGTGAAGCGCAGTGAATCGGGAATGGTGACCAACCCCGTCACGACGACACCGGATGCGACGGTCGCTGATGTCGATCGACTGTGCGGTCAGTTCCGCGTTTCTGGGTTACCCGTTATTGGCCCCGATGACGTGCTTCTCGGGATTATCACGAACCGCGACATGCGTTTCGTCGACAACGACGCAATGGAGACAACACTCGTTCGCGATGTCATGACCCCGATGCCGCTTATCACCGGTCGAGTGGGGATTACCCCTGACGATGCCATCGCGCTGTTTGCTCATCACAAGGTCGAAAAACTTCCCCTCATCGATGATGCTGGCCGCTTGACGGGTCTCATCACGGTCAAGGATTTTGAAAAGAGCGAAAAGTACCCGAACGCGACAAAGGACAGCGAAGGACGCCTTCGCGTAGGCGCGGCTATTGGATTTTTCGGTGACGCGTGGGAGCGCGCCGAGGTCCTCCGCGATGCTGGCGTTGACATTCTTGTTGTTGACACCGCCAACGGTGACTCTGCCGGTGTGCTCGACATTGTTCGTCGACTCAAGGCCGACTCGGGATTTGACGGCGTAGACATCATCGGGGGAAACGTCGCAACCGAGGCCGGTGCGCGTGCGCTTATCGAAGCTGGTGTCGATGCTGTCAAGGTTGGCGTCGGACCGGGTTCGATCTGTACTACTCGAATTGTTGCCGGCGTTGGCGTCCCACAGATCACAGCCATTTACGAAGCAGCAAAGGCTGCGCGCAAGGCAAACATTCCCGTTATCGCTGACGGTGGTCTGCAGTACTCGGGCGATATTGCCAAAGCACTCGTTGCCGGAGCAGAAACGGTCATGCTCGGCTCTCTGCTGGCTGGAACGGACGAAAGCCCGGGGGATCTCGTGTTCGAGGGCGGCAAGCAGTACAAGACCTACCGCGGAATGGGTTCACTCGGGGCGCTTCAAACGAGGGGCAAGAAAACCTCGTACTCGCGCGACCGCTATTTCCAGGCTGACGTGCCTAATGACGAGCAGTTGATCCCAGAAGGAATTGAGGGTCAGGTCGCGTATCGCGGACCGCTCAGCTCGGTGATTTACCAATTGACCGGTGGACTGCGCCAGTCGATGTTCTACACGGGCGCGCGAACAATCAAGGATTTGAAAGCGAACGGCAAGTTCGTGCGCATCACCCCGGCGGGACTTAAGGAATCTCACCCGCACGACATTCAGATGATTGTCGAAGCCCCGAACTACAAGCGATAGGCGACGATCATGAGTGA
>WLES01000029.1 GCA_009704155.1 Actinomycetota bacterium
CTGAGAGCGTTTCTTAAGCACACTGGGACAAGCGATTCCGCGGTGCTCGGACATTCGTTCGGCACGATTGTCGTCGCTAATGGACTTCGCGGGCAGAGAACTGCTCCAGTGATTCTTGTGAATCCGATTTCGCAACGTGCGCTCAGCGGACCGAATCGACTGATGACTGCGGTTGCCTCGGGCTGGTATCGACTTGGTGGTTTGCTACCAGAACGCTTGGGCAATGCTCTGCTTTCGTGGCCACTGAGTGTGCGAGTCATGAGCGAGCTCCTCGCGAAATCGCGAAACGGGGCGTTGCGTCAGTGGATTCACAACCAACACGCGCTCTATTTTTCGAAGTACTCCGACCGCACGGCACTTATCGGCGCTTACACGGTCAGCGTTTCCCACGACGTCAGCGAATATGCGAAGGGCATCTCAGCCCCGGTATTGCTCGTCACAGCCGATCGGGACGAGATCACACCGATGGCCGCGCAGATAAAGGTGCGCGAACTGCTTCCTGACGCTGACATGGTTGTCCTCCACGGCGTCGGTCACCTCGTGCACTACGAAAGGCCTCTCGAGACCGCGGCAGCAATTCGTAAATTCCTCACCGCCCTCTAGCGAACTATCTAACGCCAACCGCCAGTGGAGTTCCACCCGTTATGCGAACGAGCTCGTCGAACGTCGTCGGAAAAACATAGTGCGGATGCCCGCCGGCGGCCCACACAGCGTCGTACTGGGCGAGTGCCTCATCGACGATTGTGCGGATTGGAGCCGGGTGTCCGAGCGGAGCAACTCCACCGATGGGTTGTCCGGTGTGCTCGCGAACAAAGTCTGCGTCAGGGCGGTGAACCGCCTGTGCTCCAAGAAATGTTGCAATGAGCTCCGTGTCAACTTTGTGCGCACCAGACGCAAGGATGAGAACAGGTGAGCCGTCTGCTGAGAAAACCAAAGAGTTGGCGATCTGCCCGACGGCGATACCAAGCTGTTCGGCGGCACGGACGGCGGTTGGAGAGGACTCCTCCGTTTCGACAATCTCGGTGTCAACGCCAGCATCCAGCAGCGCGTCGCGCACCTTGACTCCGTTGGGGTGCAAATCAGTGATGGTTTTCCAGCCCATTACTCTCGCCTTTCAAGTGGTTGTTGCTCCTCAAAATCAGGGAGGGAGAGGTCATCGGTGAGCGCGTCGAGTGGGTCGTTGAAGTGCACAAGCTCCAGTCCGTCATCGCTGTGGTGGAACGAGTGAACTGATCCGTTCGCAATACGCTCACCGAAGAACGCAGTGCCCGTTGTGGAGTGGAGCACAGAACGAATGACTCCACCGTGACAAACAACAATGACGTTCATACCGCGAAAGTCGAAAGCAAGTTGGTGAAGTGCAGCGAGTGCTCTCTCTTGCACCTCTTCTCGGGACTCACGGCCCGGCACAGGCATGGTTCCGGGGAACGCGGCTTCGACTTCTGCGCCGCTCATCCCCTCGGCGACGCCGTAGTTTCGTTCAACGAATCCGTCAACGTGAATCGGGGCCGGTAGTCCCAACTTGTAGGCGATGATGTCTGCCGTCTCGCTCGCTCGGGAGAGTGGGCTCGTCACAATAACGTCCCACTTTCTGCCCTGCATTTTCTCGCCAGTCGTGGCTGCCTGATACCGCCCTCGGTCGTTCAGAGGGATATCGGTGGCTCCCTGAATCTTCCCTGCGAGGTTCCAATCGGTTTCCCCGTGGCGAACGAAATAGAAATTAGTCATTTGCTTCAGTCTACGAACCATCCCGCTGGGATAATGGAACTATGGAACAGGCCGGAAAAATCACATTTGTCGATGCAGTCCGGCTGGGTTTCACTCGCGCGACCGACTTTGGTGGGCGCTCAGCTCGACCTGAATTCTGGTACTGGGTTCTGTTCCTGTTCATCCTCCGGCTTGTCACTACAACTGTCGATGCGTTTATCTACCCAGAAGACATCTCGCTCAATACCGGGTCAACCGATCTCGCTGCGGTCGCAAGCGAGATGGCGACACTGCTCCAGCACTCACTGTGGTCCACCACGATGCTCGTCGAACTGCTGCTTCTGCTTCCTCTCATCGCGCTGACTGTCCGCAGATTTCGCGATGCCGGGTGGTCGCCACGGTTAGCGACGACGCTGTTTGTTGCGAACTACGGCGGATTGGCAGTTGGCTTCGTTACGGCCACCACGCTGTTGTCGAACGTGACCGTTGGAGGTTCAAGCGCACTCTCGCAGTCCGATTCTCTCGCAACCTTCGCTGGGCTTCTTGCGTTTGGGCTCATTCAACTCGTCTGCCTCGTCGTTGTCACGATTGGTGCAGCTCAGCCCACTCAGCCAGCAAGAAGTGACTGATGTGAACGTAATTCCCATCGAAACACTCGACGACGAACGCCTCGCCTTTTTCACGCATCTCACTGACGTTGCGCTTCGACGCAGCCTCGAGCCGGAGTCCGGACTGTACATCGCCGAGTCGTCGAAAGTGATTGAGCGCGCTCTGAGCGCGGGTCATGTTCCACGAGCCGTCATCACTACAGACAAATGGCTGCCCGGCCTCGACACGGTTCTTGCTGGACACGACGTCGACGTGTTCCTCGGCGATGAGAGCGTGCTCGAACAGATCACCGGTTTCCACCTCCACCGGGGCGCGCTCGCGAGCATGGAACGCCCTCAGCTGAAGTCCGTGGCAGAGACAATTGCGGACGCTCGGCTCGTCGTCGTGCTCGACAACATCATTGACCACACAAATGTCGGGGCCATCTTTCGGAGTGTCGCAGGGCTTGGCGCCGACGCCGTCCTCATCACGCCCGACTGTGCTGACCCGCTGTATCGGCGAAGCGTTCGGGTCTCGATGGGGACCGTGCTCCAGGTTCCGTGGACGAGAGTACCCGTCTGGCCAGCTGGAATCACCGAGTTGCGGAAAGCGGGATTCACCGTTGTCGCGCTCGCCCTTTCCGACGACGCCATTTCACTTCGCGAGTTTGCCTCGAACGCACCGGACAAAGTCGCTGTTGTTTTCGGCTCGGAGGGACACGGTTTGGATACACGAACCATCGGGTTGTGCGATGCGGTCGTTCGGATTCCGATGGGGCACGGTGTTGATTCGCTGAATGTCGCAGCCGCATCGGCCGTGACGCTCTATGCACTGTCGGACGCGATGGGTCGCTGAGGCAGCGGTGGGTAAACAGGACGGTAGTGAACGCCTGATCACCATCGGTGACGCGGATGATTCGGGCACACCATTTCTCCACATCGACATGGACGCGTTTTACGCCTCTGTCGAGGAACTCGACGATCCGAGCATTGTTGGCAAACCCGTTCTCGTCGGTGGACTCAACGGGCGTGGTGTTGTCTCTGCTGCGAATTACGTGGCCAGACAATTCGGTGTGAACAGTGCAATGCCGATGTCAACGGCACTTCGCAAGTGCCCGAACGCCATTGTCAAAAGGCCGCGATTCGACAGGTATTCGGAAGTGTCTCGGGAAGTATTCGCCATCCTCGCCGATTTTTCGCCCCTCGTCCAGCCTCTGTCAATCGATGAAGCGTTCATAGACGTGTCGGGGGCTGCGGACTTGCTCGGGCGTCCCGCAACTATTGCACGGGCAATTCGTGAACGGATTCGTGCCGAACTCGGGCTCGCTGCGTCAATCGGTGTTGCGTCGTCAATGTTCGTTGCGAAGGTTGCCGGCTCAAAAGCGAAGCCAGACGGCATGCTCGTCGTTCCGGCTGACTCCACTCGCGAATTTCTCGCTCCACTCCCGTTGCGAGCCATCTGGGGCGTTGGCGCTGTGACGGCGCAACGGCTGTCGAGTTTTGGATACTCATCCGTGCGGGACATTCAAAACGCCACGGTTGAGCAGTTGGCTCCTGTCGTCGGGGCAGCGCAAGCGAAACACTTCAGGGATCTTGCACTCGGAATCGACGACCGAAGCATCTCGCTTGACTCGCAGGAAAAATCGATTGGTCGTTCGCAAACCTTCAACACCGACCTCACGGACGTCAAGGACATGAACCGTGAACTGCTCCGAATGGCCACCGATGTCGCCTCGCGAGCGCGCGGGCACGGCATTCTTGGCCACACGGTAACTGTGACCATTCGCTACGGTGACTGGACGACAATCACGCGCTCTCACACCCTGGCAGACGCGAGCAATGCGACCCGCGTCATCGCGACAGAGGCCCGGAAACTTCTGGCGAGTGTGCCCGACGTGAATCGGGGTGTTCGCCTTTTGGGAGTGCGCCTTGAGAACCTGATCGGCGAGGGTGATTTCGCTGTGCTGTGGGAGGACGAAGCCGACGGTCATGAGATCGACGATGTCGTCGATGCCGTCGCGACAAAATTCGGTTCTGGCGCTGTTCAACCGGCGTCCCTGATTCGTCGGCCCAACCGCTAGCGGAAGTCTCGTGATTGGTGTGTTCCACTGAACTCGAGCGGCTCGAGCCTGTCGGCGACGATGCTGATGACACCTTCGGGGGAGCGTTGCACGATTCCGCGCACAACAAGGGCGCCGCTGCTGCGCGCAACGGGTCGATACGCCTTCCACAGCCCTTGTGAGCAGACAACGTTGACGACACCGGTTTCGTCTTCGAGGTTGATAAACGTAATGCCTTTGGCGGTACTGGGGCGTTGGCGGTGGGTGACCAGGCCGGCAACTTCACACCGCCTGTCTGGTTCAGTGCTCCCAAGATCGGAAACCGTAAGAACTCCGCGCGTAGCCAAATCGTCGCGTCGAAACTGCAACGGATGTCTGCCTGGAGAAACGCCCGTAGCCCAGCGATCCTGGACCATCGCGTCGAAGTCGGTCAAGTCGTCGAACAACGGGACGGAGATGGTGTGCTCAAGACCAGCGAGGTATTCGGCTCTGCTGTGGGCTGCGTGACCTGCTTGCCACAGCGCGTTTCTGCGCGATAGACCCCACCCGTCGAATGCACCAGCTGTTGCGAGATTTTCGAGGTGGGTTCGTTCAAGTCCGGTTCGACGAACCAGGTCGTGAAGTCCCTTGAACGGACCGCGTTCGGCTCGTTCTGTCACGATGCGCTCAGCAAGGGAGCGCCCGATTCCCCTGACGTCCGCAATTCCCATGCGAACCGCGAGGTTGCCGTCACGTCGGTGCTCGGCGGTTTCGTCGGGTTTACTGCGGTCAAACGGGGGAACAGGGCCGTTGTTGTGGTGAAGGCACGAATCACGCCCTGTCACGCCGTTAGCACCCGTTGTGAGTGGCTCGAGCCCCGATTCCACCCCGGAGCGAACGATGCACGGAACGCGCACCTCGACGCCGTGCCGTTCGGCGTCGGCTGCGAGGGTGGCGGACGAGTAAAAGCCCATCGGCTGGGATCGCATGAGTCCGACGAGAAACGCTGCCGGATAGTGAACTTTGAGCCACGCGGAGACGTACACGAGTAGTGAAAAAGCGAGCGAGTGCGATTCGGCGAAGCCAAAGTTGGCGAAGGCCTCGAGTGACCCGTAGATGCGGTCGGCCGCGGCGCCCGAGATGCCGTTTGACGCCATCCCGTTGTAGAGCGTTTCTTTGATTGTCGCGAGCCGTTCGATGCCGCGCTTCGAACCAATGGAACGGCGGATGACATCGGCGTCGGCGGCACTGCATCCGCCGACAGCCATCGCCATTTGCATGAGTTGTTCCTGGAACACGGGAATCCCGAGAGTGCGGGCGAGCACGGGCTCGAGTCGGGGGTGGTCGTAGACGACGGGCTCGACACCCGTTCGACGGCGAATGTAGGGGTGAACGCTGCCGCCCTGAATCGGGCCGGGGCGAACCATGGCGATTTCGATGGCGAGGTCGTAAAAGCAGCGGGGTTTGAGCCTCGGCAGCAGCCCCATTTGAGCGCGGGATTCGATCTGAAACACGCCAATCACGTCGGCACGACACATCGAGTCGTACACGGCGGGCTCTTCACGCGGGATTGTTCCCAGTTCCCACGTTTCACCGAAGCGGTTCTCGATTTCCACAAACACCTGATTGATCGCACCGAGCATCCCCAGCCCGAGCAAATCAAACTTGACGAGGCCCATGTATGCGCAGTCGTCTTTGTCCCACTGCAACACCGTTCGGCCTGGCATTCGCGCGTGTTCAATGGGGACAACCTCGCCGACGGGTTCACGGGTGAGAACCATTCCGCCCGAGTGAATTCCCAGATGCCGGGGGAGCGTCAGAGTTTCGTGTGCAAGGGCAACGATGTGCGCGGGAATTTCGGGAACTTCTGCCGGGTCAATCCCGCGCCAGCGTTCGACAAGTTTCGACCACGCGTTTTGGTCGTCGAGCCCGTGGCCGAACGCCCGAGCGATGTCGCGAATGGCGTTCTTGGGGCGATAGGTAATGACGTTGGCGACCTGTGCTGCGTTGCGGCGACCGTACTTGTTGAACACGTACTGGATGACCTCTTCGCGCCGATCGGTGTCAAAATCGACGTCAATGTCTGGTGGCTCGTCACGCATCGCCGACAGGAATCTCTCAAACGGCAATCCGTAGTAAATCGAATCCACCGCGGTGATGTCGAGCAGAAAGCACACCGCCGAGTTTGCTGCGCTTCCGCGCCCCTGGCAGAGAATTCGCCGACTCCGTGCGAACTGAACAATGTCGTGCACGATGAGGAAGTATCCGGGGAAGTCCAACTCTTCGATGACGGTGAGTTCTCGGTCGATTCGGCTCAGCGTTTCGGCTGGTGCGTCCGGGTATTTGCGCGGTGTCGCTTCGGCGACGAGTTCACGAAGTTTGCCCATCGGGGTCTGGCCGTCAGGCAGGTCAAAACTGGGCAAGTGAGGAGTGGCTTTCTTGAGTTCAAACGCCAACTCCTGCGCAAGGTCGGCCGCGCGCTCAACAGCACCCGGATAACGCGCAAACAAGCGAGCCATTTCTTCGGGGGAGCGCAATCGTTGAACGGGTCCGGGTGACAAATACCCGTCAGCATCCGTGAGACTCCGTTTCGATCCGAGTGCAGCGAACGCGGTGGCGAGTTGATATTCGGCGGGGGTTGCGTAGTGAACGTTGCCCGTTGCCACAACGGACAGTTTTCGCTCGTGTGCGAGCTGCCACAGGATGTCGTTGTGGATGTCGTCGAGGGGTAATCCGCGAATGAACAGTTCAACCGACACCGAATCGTGACCGAACCGGTCGACGAGCTCGTCAAGGGCAATCCCTGCTCGTCGGATGTCGTTGTCGTTGGGTGCGCGGTGCTCCGGTAGTTCCGAGCGCACAGCACCGCGGCGGCAACCCGTGAGAATGTGCCACGACCCCTCTGCCGCGGCGGTGAGTGCGTCGAGGTCGTAGCGGGGTTCGTGTTTGGCCCCGCCGCTGAGGTGCGCTTCCGTTATGGCACCGGCGAGCCGGTGATATCCAGCTTGCCCGCGGGCAAGAACCAGCAGGTGCGTGTCGGTCTCTGCGCGAAGGGTGAGTTCTGAACCGAAGACTGTTGCGAGCCCTGTTCCTTCTGCCGCTTCCGCGAACCGGGCGGCACCGTGAAAACCGTCGTGGTCGGTGATGGCGAGCCCCGACAAGCCGAGCCGTATCGATTCGGCGATGAGTTTCTCGGGGAGTGAAACACCGTCGAGGAAGCTGAAGGCGGTGTGCGCGTGCAGTTCGGCGTAGCGTGGCATCAGTCGTACCGCGCTTCGATTGTCCAGGTGTCGCCGTCGGAGAGCAGAACCCACGCTGTGCCGATGGTGTCGACGGCTTGAATCCTGAAGTTCAGTGACCCGCCGTCCCACCAGCGTTCGTGAAGTGGCCACGGCCCGCTCCACGCGATGAGTTCTCGTTGCCGTCCGTTGTGAACGAGCCAGCGCGGAGCCTCTGAGAGGACTTCGGCTGGGCGAATCGGGGCGGTTCCGTGCAGTTCGACAGGGGTTCCTGTGCGGTAGACGGTCGTGGGAACAAGAGCAGGAAGCGACCCTGGCCACGGCCGAGCCGGCTCGTGAGTGATGACGGGTTTGTCGCCCCACGGGCTGAATATCTCGCGATCCGCGAGCGTTCTGCCTCCGCCCACCGTGACGCTGAGAACACCCTCGTGTCCGAGAATGCTTTGAACCCGGGAGAGCACGGAGTGAATTCGGTCGTGGGAAGGCGCTCCCCAAATTCCCTTCTCGAAA
>WLES01000003.1 GCA_009704155.1 Actinomycetota bacterium
AATCGGCCTTCCGGATTTTTCGGCCCTAGCAATTCCACCGTCGATTCCGCGCTGGACAGAATCGACAGCATCGTCAAGGCTGAGGCCGAGCTCACCGTGCAGCTCAGGTGCCCACCGAATCTCCGCATAGACGACGCCGTCCGCGACGAGGTCGTCTACAAACTCGCCCGCGATGCGCTCGAGGTTCTCCGAAGTCTGCATGACGGACAGCGTCACACTGAAGGTTTCGAGGTAATCGGGAAGCGACCCAGAGTCGGCCTGTGTCCTGAACCACTCGCCCAGCGCCCGCGCATCGGTCGTTGGGATGTCAATGGTGTCGCGTGCTGCTATCTCAACAATCGTGTGTGGCCGCACCCCACCGTCGAGGTGATCGTGCAGGGAGACCTTCGGCAGGGATTCGATAACGACATCGGTTCCCGGAAGAACGTGCTGGCTGCGCTCGCCCGGCGCAACCTGGGGAAGAATAAATCGACTCACGAGCCGATGATTCCGCCGATGAGCGGGCCGATATCCCGTGCGGATTCCCCGACTCCCCAAGCGCCATCGAGAGCGTCGTGGGCACGAGCAAAGCGTGCAGCGTCGTTGGCAGAGAGAGTGAAGACGGGGTCACCTGCCTTCACCGCATCGCCTGGCTTGACGTGTAGATCGATTCCAGCAGCGTGAACGACGTCGTCCTCCTTGCGTGCACGACCAGCGCCGAGCCTCCACGCGGCAATTCCAAACGGAAGTGCATCCATATGGGTGACAACACCGTCACGATCGGCTGTGACAACGTGCGTTTCGGAGGCGGTGGGCAGTGCTGCATCCGGGTCGCCGCCCTGCGCGCTCACCATCGCTCGCCACTTTTCCATCGCCTTGCCGTTGGAAAGGTTCGCGCGAACATCCACGTCGGTCAGCCCAGCTAGTTCGAGCATGTGCTCGGCGAGCGTGACCGTGAGGTCAACAACATCACTGGGTCCTCCTCCGGCAAGCACTTCGACGGATTCACGAACTTCGTTCGCGTTGCCAATCGCAAGCCCGAGCGGTGTGTTCATGTTGGAGAGAACCGCGCGAGTCTTGACGCCGGCGTCGGTGCCGATGCCAACGAGCACTTCAGCCAGTTCCGTTGCCCGCTCGAGGGTCGACATAAACGCGCCGTTCCCGAACTTTACGTCGAGCACAAGCACGTCCGTGCCCTCTGCCAACTTCTTGCTCATGATGCTCGAGGCAATCAACGGGATCGCTTCGACTGTTCCCGTTGTGTCCCTGAGCGCATAGAGCTTGCGATCCGCAGGTGCGAGCCCTGAGCCAGCTGCGCACACCACGGCACCGACCGACTCGAGCTGTGCGTACATTTCCTCGTTCGAGAGGTTGGCACGCCACCCCGGGATGGACTCAAACTTGTCGAGTGTGCCTCCCGTGTGACCGAGTCCTCGCCCTGACAACTGCGGCACGGCGACGCCGAAGCTCGCAATGAGCGGCGCGAGCGGAAGTGTGATCTTGTCCCCGACTCCGCCAGTGGAGTGCTTGTCTGCGGTGGGCTTGGACAACTGCGAGAAGCTGAGACGCTCACCGGAAGCCACCATTGCCGCTGTGAGATCGTTGGTCTCCCGCCGATTCATTCCCCGCAAAAGAATGGCCATCGTCATGGCTGACATCTGCTCGTCAGCAACGACACCGCGAACATACGCGTCGATGAGCCAACCGATTTCAGCTGCCGACAGCTCCCCAGCGTCCCGCTTTGCCTTGATCAGATCAACGGCATCAAAAGCTTCGATTCCACTCACTCGCAACCCTCGCATCCTGTGTTGTCCGCCGGGTCGGTGGCGGTGAAGGCGTCGAGCGTCGACGGCCCAAAAGCATCGGGAATGACCTCATCGATGGTCTTCACACCTGACACGGTGAGCAACTGCATTCCGGGAGCTGAGTGTTCGAAAAGGAGTTGGCGGCACCGGCCACACGGCATGAGCGTTTCACCGTTTCCATCGACACAACTAAATGCGACGAGTTTGCCACCTCCCGACATCGTCAAGGCGCTGACGAGTGAACACTCTGCACAAAGTCCGAGCCCGTAACTTGCGTTCTCGACGTTGCACCCGACGACAATTCGACCATCGTCGACGATTGCGGCTGCGCCGACGGGAAACTTCGAGTACGGAACGTACGCCTTGGACATTGCCTCCACAGCGTGGGACGTGAGGAGATCCCAGTCAACGGACATCAGAGTTAACCCTTGATGTACGGCTGGCCATCGGCCGCCGGTGCTCTGACTCGGCCGACGAAACCGACGACGGCGATGAGGGTCACAAGATACGGAACCATCGTGATGAAGTCGGTCGGGATACCCGGGCTGACCTGGTTTGCCCACACGCGGAGGATGATCGAGAAGCCGAACAACAGCGCAGCAGCTGCAGCGTAGAACGGGTGCCAGCGGCCAAGAATGACGACGGCGAGTGCGATGAAGCCCTGGCCTCCCGACATTCCGCGACCGAACGCACCGACAGAGCCGATTGTCAGTGCTGCTCCACCGAGCCCGGCGACGACACCACCGAGGGTGACCCACCAGAAGCGCGTTCGCGCGACGTTGATGCCCACGGTGTCAGCAGCGAGGGGGTGTTCACCGACGGCGCGGGCTCGAAGTCCGAGTTTGGTCTTGAAGAGGAAGAACCAGAGCACCGGAATGATGATGAACGCCAGATACGTTGTCAGACGGTTTTCAAAGAGGGCCGGTCCAATGATGGGGATGTCGGAAAGGAACGGAATCGGCGTGATGTCGAACGTCCCTGGGAAGTTCGATCGCTCACCGTCGTTGGCAAGCCACTGCGAGTAGAGGAAGTTTGTCACTCCTAGGACCAGCACGTTCAAGACGACACCGACGATGATTTGGTCGACGAGGTACTTGATCGCAAAGGCCGCGAGCACCATGGATAGCAGGGCGGCACCGACCATCGCTGCGACGAGTCCGAGCAGGAGGCTGTCGGTGAGGGAACCGACCACTGCCGCGAGGAATGCGCCGGTTAGCAACTGCCCCTCGATCGCGATGTTCACGACACCGACTCGCTCAGACATAATTCCGCCCATTGCACCGAGTGCGATGGGGACCGCAAGAACAATGGCATTGCCGAGAATGAACGCGAATGGAACGGCGTTACCGGCCGCGAGCCACGCAAGTAGCGCGATGATCGCAAAGAACCCAAAAATCAGCGAAATCCACTGAGGGTTGCGTCGTCGACGAGATGCGTTGACGGCGACAATTGCCGCGATGAGAATCAGAATCGCACCGATGGCGAGACCGACGAGACTCGATCCGACAATGAAATCGGGGATGTGAATGACATCGTCCGGCTTAGACCACTGGAAGGTCACATTGTCTGGCTTGCCGAAGACTCCGAACGCGACAAACACGACGAGTGCGAACACGCCCATGACGATTGCGGCTTTGAATGTGCGCGGAGCTTCCGCTGACTGGAACTGGGTCGATGCTGCGACGGTGCTCACTTAGCTGCCTTCTTTCTCGTGAGTCGTGCCCACCAGTCGGCGACAACGGTCGTCTTTTGCGGAGCGGGAAGACGGAAGATCGCCCGAATGAGCGGCGGCGCAGCGATGAAGAGCACGATGAACCCCTGGACAACCCCGGTCACTTCGGGTGAAAGCCCGATGACCTGCATCGACGGTGCGCCCGCCTTGAATGCGCCAAAGAGAAGTCCAGCGAGCAGAACACCCGGTGCAGTTGATGAGCCAAGCAGTGCGACCGTAATGGCGTCGAATCCGATTGAGCCATCAATGTCTGGCGTTAGCCCTGCGCGCGCTCCGAGTGCTTGGTTGATGGCAGCCAAGCCGACGAACGCTCCCGACACGGCCATAGCCGCGACGAAGGTGAGTTCAACGTTGATGCCGGCAGTGCGCGCCGCGTCGGCGTTGTGGCCGACCATGCGGAATCGATATCCGATCGTCGAGCGCTCCATAAGCCACCAGTAAATGACCACGGCGACGAGTGCAAGCACGATTCCCGCGTGGAGCATGTAGCTGTCGCCCAGGAGCAACGGAAGCTGAGCGGTCTCGGCGGGTGCGTCCGACTTGGGAGTTCCGCCTCCGCCTGTTTCACGAAGCAACGACTCTTGACGGAATGCGAAAGTGAGAAGTCCGGCTGCAATGTAGTTGAGCATGATGGTGACAATAACTTCGTGCGCGCCCGTTCGTGCTTTGAGGAACCCAACGAGCGCACCGTATGCAGCGGAGGCGATGATGGCGGTTACGGCGGCTACGACGAGGTGGATTCCCCACGGAAGCTCGACGCGGGTCGACACTGCGGTCGCGGCGAGCGCACCAAAAAGGATTTGTCCGCTCGCTCCAATGTTGAAGAGGCCGACCCTAAACGCCAGCGCGACACCGAGGCCGGCTGCAATGAGTGGTGCCGCGAAACGAAGGGTTTCTGTGATCGGTCGAAGAGCTGCGACGAGGTTGTCGGCGTTGTAGTTGTAAATCGATCCCCTGAACAAGGCGGCGTATCCGTCGGCAATCGCGCCCCATCCTGCGGTCAGGGCGTCAGTTGGACGAGCGGTGAAATACGAGAGTGCCTTGAGGAATTCCTCGTTGGAACCGACCATGAAGAGTGCGCCGACGACAAAGCCGAGCAAGACGGAGAGGAACGCGCGAAACGCGCCGCCGGAGACGATTTCTTTAGCGGCGATTGACCATCGCGCATCGGCCTTTACCGCCTTCGGTGTCGTGGTCATACCGCTACCCCCGCCATCATCTTTCCGAGCTTTTCGCGTGACTCTTTTCCGTCAACGATTCCAATAATCCGTCCGCGGTACATGACGGCGATTCTGTCAGCAAGAGCTGTGACCTCGTCAAGTTCGGTCGAAATGATGACGACCGGTTTGCCGGCATCTCGTGTCGCAACAATTTGTTCGTGAATGAATTCGATCGAACCGACGTCGACCCCTCGCGTAGGTTGCGACGCGATGAGGAGACTGAGATCGCGGCTCAGTTCACGCGCGACGACGACTTTTTGTTGATTTCCACCGCTGAGCTGTTTCGCGAGGGTCTCACGGCCAGGGGTGCGAACGTCAAAGTCCGAGATGAGTTCGTCGGACAGTCGATCGCGATTCGCGAAGTCGATCGAGATTCCTTTCGCGAACGGCGGCGCATACGACTTGTTGAGCATGAAGTTCTCCGCGACCGTGAAATCACCAACGAGTCCGTCTTTCTTGCGGTCCTCGGGGATGTAACCGACGCCAGCATCGATGACCTCGCGCACTGATGAGTGAGTGATGTCGAGTTCGCCCAAGTGGATTGACCCCGCACTCGGTGTCCGAAGTCCAACGAGAGCTTCTGCCAATTCGGTCTGCCCGTTTCCTTGGACACCGGCGATGGCAAGAATTTCCCCACCGCGAACGTCGAACGAGACGTCGTCGACGACTTTGGTGTGACGGTCGCCCACAACAGTGAGGCCGGACACCCTGAGACCGCTCGAACCGAGTGAGACCTTACTCTTGTGGACGTTGAGATCAACCTCGCGACCGACCATCAGGGTCGCGAGCGAACCGGCGCTGTCTGTTGGCTTTGCTTCGCCAACGACGGCACCGAGTCGAATGACGGTGATCCGGTCAGCAACCGCTTGCACCTCACGAAGTTTGTGCGTGATGAAGACGATCGACGTCCCCGCTTTGGCGAGGTCGCGCATAATTCCCATGAGTTCGTCGGTCTCTTGCGGCGTCAACACTGCCGTTGGTTCGTCGAGGACGAGAACCTTCGCGTTGCGGGCGAGTGCCTTGATGATTTCGACGCGCTGTTGCGATCCCACTGGGAGGTCTTCAACGAGCGCGTCAGGGTCGATATCAAACCCGAAACGATCGGAAATCTCGCGAACGCGCTTGCGTGCCTCATCGAGATTGAGAACACCGAGCGCCGATGTTGGCTCGTTTCCCAACACGACGTTCTCGGCGACGGTGAACACTGGGATGAGCATGAAGTGCTGGTGGACCATTCCGATACCAGCGGCCATCGCATCACCCGGTCCCTTGAAATTCTGGACGACGTCGTCCAACAAAATCTCGCCACCGTCGGCGGCATACAATCCGTACAAAACGTTCATCAGCGTCGACTTACCGGCTCCGTTTTCACCCAACAGGCTGTGGATTTCACCCGGCTTCACAACGAGATTGATGTTGTCGTTAGCGACGAGCGTGCCGAACCGTTTCGTGATTCCGCGGAGTTCAAGCTTCATGGTTGAATCCTACCGATTATGAGCCGGGGGCCGCCGAGACGAATGTCCCGACGACCCCCGGCCGTGGTTAGCCAATGACTATCCGAGAGGGTTGATGTCTCCCGAGATGATGCCAGCCTTGAGTTCTTCAAGCTTGGCTTCGAGCTCCGACTGCGGCTGTGCACCCGAGTAGTTGGTGATTGCCGAGAGGGCAGTTCCACCGTTTTCGAGGGTACCGATGTAGTAGTCACCATTGAATGCTTCACCGTCAACAGCGATTGCCTTGATGATGTCGTAGACAGCGTTGGTCATACGCTTTTCAGCCGACGAGAGAATCCACTCTGCGTACTCTGGGCTGCTTGCAGCGATGTCCTTGTCAACACCAATCATGCGGCCGTCGATGCCGGCTTCGGTGATTGCTTCAGAAACGGCACCGAACTGGTCGCCACCGACAGGGAACAGGACGTCAGCGCCGGCCTGGATCTGTGCAGCTGCGATCGACTTCGAGGTTCCCGAGTTAGGAACGAAGTCACCGATGAAGTCACCGGTCTCCGTTGCTGGGTCCCAACCGACGACCTTGACGGTCTCTCCGTTGTCTGCACCCCATGCCATTGCACCGTAGTAGTAACCGGTCATGAAGTCAGTAACAGCAGGAATCTGCATTCCACCGTAGGTTCCGACAACCTTGGTCGACGACTGTGCTGCTGCGAGGTAGCCAGCAAGGTAGGACGACTGGTTCATCGAGTAACCGATGGGCTTGAGGTTCGTTGCGCCGTTGCTCCAACCGTCGACGGTCACGAAGTTGACGTCGGGGTTTGCTTCAGCTGCTGCGTTGACTGCGTCAACGAGGTTGAATCCAACTGCGATGGTGATGTCGCAGCTTGCGTCGATCATGGCCTGAAGGTTCGGGCCGAAGTCGTCGGGTGATGCGGACTCTGCGTCGTTGATCTGTACGCCGAGTTCGTCCTGTGCCTTGGTGAGGCCTTCGTAAACCGACTGGTTGAACGACTTGTCGTTCCATGAACCCTCGTCGGAAACTGCGCAGGCGAGGTAATCAATCTCGGGGACTGCGGAGTCCGATGCGTCGGGAGCTGCGGCACAACCAGCGAGTACAAGGCTGGCGGCACCCGCGAGAGCAAGCCCGGTGAGGGCGCGCTTTGTGAGTGATGTCAAGGTATTTCCTTCCGATGTGGTGTGGCGTTCAGGGCGACAAATCGACGCACTGTGTGCCACTTCTGCCTACATCTTATTTACCCGACGACAACACTCATTGCATTGGCACGACTTTCCTGACAAATGCGCCCAAATCGTTACTTTTGGAGTGTCCTAGCGAGAGCGGTCGGTAAGCCTTCTCTGCGATTCGGCAGAAACAAATTGCGCTAGAGAACGTCGTCCGCGCCCATGGCACGGATTGATTCGACAATCGATTTGACTCGTTGCGCGTTGGTGGAGTTGGTGACGAGGAGTGCATCCGGTGTGTCAACAATGACGATGTCCTTGACGCCGACAACGGAGATGAGCCGGGACGTTTGCGAGACGACGAGTCCGCTCGCACCCTCGTTGAGTACACGAGTGTTTTCCCCGAGTGTCACGAGCACGTTTGCTCGCCCATGGTTGTGAAGTCTGGCCAGCGCAGCGAAATCACCGATATCGTCCCAGTGAAACTCTCCAGGGATGACGGCCAGTTTTCCTGCTTCAGCGGCGGGCTCGGCGATTGCGTAATCAATGGCAACCTTCGGAATCGTGGGCCAGAGCCGTGCAACGGTCTCGTCGCGTTCTGGCGAATCCCACGCATCCGCGATGGCTTCAACGGGTTCTGCAACGTCTGGCCGATGTGTGCGGAGCTCATCGAGCAGCACGCTCGCCCGTGCGATGAACATCCCCGCGTTCCACAGGTGCCGATCGCCGTCGACGTAATCAATGGCGACGTCCAACTTGGGCTTCTCGACGAACTTGCTCACCGAGCGCGCATGAGGTGCACCATCAATTGCGAGGGCGGCTCCGGTTTCGATATACCCGAACGCCGTCGACGGTTCGGTCGGGCGAATTCCAATTGTCACGATGTATCCAGCGAGCGCCGTGGCAATTGCTTCGCGAACTGCGTTACCGAATCGTCGGTCATCGGCGATGACGTGGTCTGCGGCAAACGAACCGATTATCGCGTCGGGGTTTCGGCGCACAAGCACCGCAGCTGCGAGCGCAATGGCGGCGGTCGAGTCTTTGGGTGACGGCTCAAGAATTAGGTCGACGGCGTTCAGCTGTGGAAGTTCTTCGGTGACGGTTGCTTTGTGCGCGACCCCGCACACAACGACAATGTTGTTCCCGGCTATCGGGGTGAGTCTGTTCCACGTGTCAACGAGCAACGAATTGCCCGTTCCCGCAAGATCGTGCAGGAATTTCGGCTCATCCGCACGAGACAGTGGCCACAAACGAGAACCAACGCCCCCCGCGGGAATAATCGCGTAAAAGTTGCTGTCGAGGGCCGTTGCCATGTCATTCAGCCTACGCGAGACGGGTAAAGTGGAAGGCATCGGGACTACGTCAAGGAGATGTGAGTGAGCACAACTGCAGAGCGCGAATCGAAAACAAAGATTGCGGGAACTCTCTATCGCGGGCATGAAGGAATGTGGTCGTGGGTGCTTCACCGCATCACGGGAATCGCCATTTACTTCTTCCTCCTCGTTCACGTTCTCGACACCGCGACTCTGCGCATCAGCCCCGAGGTCTACAACGGAGTGATTGGCGCTTACAAGACACCCATCATGGGGATCGGCGAAGCCGGACTTGTCGCAGCGATTGTCTTTCACGCGATGAACGGACTCCGCGTTATTCTCGTCGACTCGACGTCGTGGGGAACGAAGTACCAGCGCCACATGTTTTACGTCGTTCTCGGCTTGTGGACTGCGCTCATGATTGCGTTCGTGCCGCGTCACCTCATGAACGTTTTTTCGGGAGGCCACTAATGAATCTGACGAAGCGCCTCAAGCTCGACCGTCTCGCATGGGTCTTCATGCGTGTTTCCGGATTCTTCCTCGTCTTCCTGATCTTCACCCACCTCATCGTCAACGTGATGCAAGACGGCGGTGTTCACGCAATCGACTTCGCTTTCGTCGCCGGCAAGCTCGCTGACCCGATGTGGCAGTGGTTTGATGTCACCCTCCTGTGGCTTGCTGTTCTTCACGGCACCAACGGAATGCGCACGATTGTCGACGACTACGTTTACCGCGCGAAGTTGAAGAAGGTCTTGCTCGGAGGGCTTTACGGGTCGACCGCGCTGTTGCTGGTCCTGGGAACACTCGTCCTTTTCACGCTTGATCCCTGCCCTGCCGGAAGCCCAGCAGACTTGCTTCCGTCGTTCTGTTCAGTCAGCTAGTTTTCTTCCTCACATCTATATAAGGAGTAGTTCGTGCCTACGGTTCATCACCACGAATATGACGTTGTCATTGTTGGAGCAGGTGGGGCGGGAATGCGCGCCGCAATCGAGTCGGCGCCACACACCAAGACGGCCGTGATTTCCAAGTTGTACCCGACCCGTTCGCACACAGGTGCCGCACAGGGCGGAATGGCTGCAGCGCTCGCCAACGTCGAAGAGGATTCGTGGGAGTGGCACACGTTCGACACCGTCAAGGGTGGCGACTACCTCGTTGATCAGGACGCGGCGGAAATTCTCGCGCGCGAAGCGATCGACGCGATCATCGACCTAGAAAACATGGGCCTCCCGTTCAACCGAACACCGGACGGCAAAATCGACCAGCGCCGATTTGGTGGGCATACGCGAGACCACGGCAAGGCGCCGGTTCGTCGTGCGTGCTACGCGGCTGACCGCACCGGACACATGATCCTGCAGACTCTCTTCCAGAACTGCGTCAAGCTCGGCGTCGAGTTCTACAACGAGTTCTATGTTCTCGACCTCCTTCTCACCGAGGTCAACGGCAAGACGACCGCGAGCGGTGTTGTCTCCTACGAACTGTCAACGGGTGACATCCACGTCTTCAACGCAACGTCCGTCGTTTTCGCAACGGGTGGTTTCGGCAAGATGTTCAAGACCACCTCAAACGCTCACACCCTGACCGGTGACGGCGTCGGAATCATTTGGCGCAAGGGAATCCCGCTCGAAGACATGGAGTTCTTCCAGTTCCACCCGACCGGGCTCGCCGGCCTTGGAATCCTCCTCACCGAGGGCGCTCGAGGCGAGGGGGCTATCCTTCGAAACGTCAACGGCGAACGATTCATGGAACGCTACGCACCAACTATCAAAGACCTTGCACCGCGTGACATCATTTCGCGGCACATGGTTCAAGAGGTCGCGGAAGGTCGCGGTGCCGGACCCAACAAGGACTACGTTCTCCTTGACTGCACCCACCTCGGCGCCGAGGTTCTCGAAACTAAACTTCCCGACATCACCGAGTTCGCTCGCACGTACCTGGGCATCGACCCCGTCACCGAACCGTTACCCGGCATGCCTACGGCTCACTACGCCATGGGTGGCATCCCCACCAACGTCGACGCCCAAGTGCTCAAAGACAACACCACCGTCATTCCAGGACTCTATGCAGCCGGTGAGTGTGCGTGTGTTTCTGTGCACGGATCCAACCGTCTTGGCACGAACTCGCTTCTCGACATCAACGTCTTCGGAAAGCGCGCGGGCCGTAACGCCGCTGCATACGCCAACAAGGCCAAGCGTCCGCCGCTGCCGGCCGGAGCCGAGAAATTCGTCACTGACCTCATCGAATCGATGCGAACGGCAAAGGGTAAAGAATCTGTTGCCGAGATCCGCAAGGAGCTCCAAGTCGAGATGGACCGCAACGCCCAGGTGTTCCGCACAGAAGAATCTCTCGGGCACGCGCTCACGGTAATTGAAGGATTGCGAAAGCGTTACAAGAACGTCGGAATCCACGACCGTGGCCAACGATTCAACACCGACTTGCTCGAGGCCATTGAACTCGGTTTCCTGCTTGACCTTGCTGAAGTTGTCGTGGTCTCCGCTCGAAACCGGAAAGAAAGTCGGGGCGGACACATGCGCGACGACTTCCCGACTCGCGATGACAAAAAGTACATGAAGCACACGATGGCGTACAAGAAGGGGCAGAAGATCTCGATCGACTGGAAGCCCGTCGTCATCACCAACTACCCCCCGATGGAGAGGAAGTACTAATGGGCGAGCTCGGTGCTGTTCAGTCATTTACGGTTACGTTCAATGTTCGTCGATTCAACCCGGAGACCGACGAAGAACCGTACTGGCAGGATTTCGACGTCCAGATGTACTCGACCGACCGCGTCCTCGACGGTCTCCACAAAATCAAGTGGGACCAGGACGGAACACTCTCGTTCCGCCGCTCGTGCGCACACGGGATCTGCGGCTCTGATGCGATGCGAATCAACGGTCGCAACCGGCTCGCGTGCAAGACGCTGATCAAAGACCTCGACATCACGAAGCCTGTTTACGTCGAAGCAATCAAGGGACTGCCGCTCGAAAAAGACCTCATCGTTGACATGGAGCCGTTCTTCGCCGCCTATCGCGAGGTTCAGCCGTTCCTCCAGACCTCGGCGAAGCCCGACAAGGAGCACCTCCAGTCAATCGAACAGCGCGCGCGGTTCGACGACACCACCAAGTGCATCCTCTGTGCTGCGTGCACAACATCGTGCCCTGTCTTCTGGACGGACGGTCAGTACTTCGGTCCCGCTGCCATCGTCAGCGCCCACCGATTCATTTTTGATTCGCGTGACGAAGAGGCTCAGGTTCGCCTTGACATCCTCAACTCGAAGGAAGGCGTCTGGCGTTGCCGCACGACCTTTAACTGTTCGGAGGCGTGCCCTCGAGGAATTGAAGTGACCAAGGCCATCGCCGAAGTCAAGCAAGCTGCTATTCGCGGAGTGCGAAAGTAACAAACGCGCGTGCGAACTTAAGAACGGTCACGGTGCCGTCGCACGCTGTGCATCGTGGGGAAGCGCCCGGGGGACGCCCCGGGCCTTTTCTCTTTTCTGGAACGGGCTGAAAGTAGGATTGACGCATGCCCACCCGAATCGCGTCCGTCAACGTTAACGGCGTGCGCGCTGCGTTCCGAAAGGGGATGGGCGACTGGCTCGAAAGCCGAGACGTCGACATCCTCTGCCTTCAAGAAGTCAGGGCCGAGACTTCAGACATATTACCCCTGCTCGGTGACGGGTGGCACGTCGTTCACGACGCCGCGACGGCGAAAGGGCGCGCAGGTGTCGCCATCGCCTCGAGAGTTGCTCCACTCGGGATACGAACCGAACTCGGTGCGGCGGATTTCGACAGCGCGGGTCGCTGGATCGAAGCCGACTTTGCTGTGGGAACGACAACACTTACGGTGGCGAGCGCCTACGTTCACTCGGGCGAAGTCAACACTCCCAAACAGGTCGAAAAGTACAAATTCTTGGACGCGTTTGAACAACGACTCGCCGAGCTGTCTCGCGGTGATTCCCTCGCACTCGTCGTCGGTGACCTCAATGTGGGCCACCGAACCCTCGACATCAAGAATTGGAAGGGCAACGTCAAGAACGCTGGCTTCCTCCCAGAGGAGCGCGTGTATTTTGACCGCATCGTCGGAGCAGAAGATGACGACAGCTACAACGCAGGAGCGGGCCTCGGCTGGGTCGACCTCGGACGACGTTTCGCCGGCGAAGTCGCAGGGCCCTACACCTGGTGGAGTCAGCGCGGCCAAGCGTTCGACACCGACACCGGCTGGCGCCTCGACTATCACCTCGCATCACCGAAACTTGCACCCACAGCCTTGAGTTATGCCATCGACAAGGCCAGCGCGTGGGATGCACGCTGGAGTGACCACGCCCCCGTTGTCATCGATTACGACATCTAAAGGACGCCATGAACCAGCCACGACTTTTCTCCGGGATGCAACCGAGTGCCGATTCGCTTCACCTCGGTAACTACGCCGGTGCGCTCCTCCAGTGGCGCGACATGCAAACAAGCCACGACGCCGTCTTCTGTGTCGTCGACCTCCACGCAATCACGGTCGCTCAAGATCCGGCGAAACTCCGAGAGAACACGCGACGGACGGCTGCGCAGTACATCGCGGCGGGAATTGACCCAGACCACTCGACGCTGTTTGTCCAAAGCCACGTGCCGGCGCACGCTCAACTCGCGTGGGTGTTCAACACCATCACCGGGTTCGGCGAAGCGTCGCGAATGACCCAGTTCAAAGACAAGTCAGCGAAGCAGGGGGCGGATTCAGCAAGCGTCGGTCTGTTCACCTACCCGATCCTTCAGGCTGCTGACATTCTCCTCTACGACGCAAAGGTTGTTCCGGTTGGCGAAGACCAGCGTCAACACATTGAGCTCACACGCGATATCGCAATGCGGTTCAATTCGCGTTTTGGTCAGACGCTTGAGGTTCCGGAGGTTCGAATCCTCAAGGAATCCGCAAAGGTGTTTGACCTTCAGAACCCAAGCGCAAAGATGTCGAAATCAGGTGAAAGCCCGCAGGGAATCATTTGGCTTCTTGACGACCCGGCCGTCACGGCGAAGAAGATCAAATCGGCAGTCACCGACACGGATCGCGACATCGTTTTCAACCCAGAGTCAAAAGCCGGGGTGAGCAATCTCCTCGGGATTCTCTCGTTGCTCACGGGCACGTCGATCCCCGCACTCGAGACTGAGTTTGCGGGGCGCGGCTACGGCGACTTGAAGGGTTCCGTTGCTGACGCGGTCGTCGCGGAATTCGAACCCATCAGGGCCCGCGCGCTGGAACTGCTCTCCGACCCTGCCGAACTTGACCGCATGCTCGCGGTCAACGCTGAGCGAGCAAACGAGATTGCTGAAGCAACACTGGGTCGCGTTTACGACGCTGTGGGATTCTTACCTCGCGCCTAAACCCAGTTGAGCGAACGCTCAATTCCTTTGTCCCACTCGCGGAGCAGGGCTTCGCGGGAATCCGAGGACATGAGCGGTTCGAAACGGTCGCCGTCGCGGGTCAGTGTGCGCAATTCGTTTTCATCGCGCCAGAAACCGACCGTCAGGCCGGCGGCGAATGCTGCTCCAACGGCTGTCGTTTCGGTGATGACTGGACGGACGACGGAAATTCCTGAAATGTCCGCCTGGAGTTGCATGAGGAGATTGTTGTGAACCATCCCGCCGTCCACGTTGAGAACGCGGATGGGCTTACCGAGGTCTTTTTCGACAGCTGCCATCACGTCGCGGGATTGACACGCGACCGACTCGAGAGCGGCACGAGCGATGTGCGCTGCGCTCGTGAACCGCGTCAATCCGGCAATTATGCCTCTCGCGTCAGGACGCCAGTGCGGTGCGAACAATCCACTAAAGGCCGGGACGATGACAATTCCACCGCTGTCGGGGACGCTCGCAGCTAACGCTTCAATCTCGTCGGACCGAGAAATCAGGCCAAGATTGTCGCGTAACCACTGAACGAGTGAGCCGCTGACGGCAACACTCCCCTCGAGGGCGTATCGCACCTTCTCCCCGTCGCGCTGAAAGGCAACGGTCGAAATCAGCCCGTGGGTTGAACGAACGAGGTCTTCGCCCGTCGACACCATGAGGAAGTTTCCCGTGCCGTACGTGTTTTTTGCGTCACCAGCGTCAACGGCCACGTGCCCGAGGGTTGCGGCCTGCTGATCCCCGACCATCGCGGCAATTGTCACACCGTCGAGTGCTGGGATTGTTCGCACGTGACCGAACTTATAGCCAGACGGAACGATGGCAGGGAGGATCGATCGCGGGACGTGAAATAGTTCACACAAATCATCTCGCCACGACAGCGTCTCGATGTCCATGAGGAGCGTCCGAGAGGCGTTGGTGACATCCGTGAGGTGCCGACCGCCGTCTACGCCACCGGTCAAATTCCACAACAGCCACGAATCGACGGTTCCCGCGAGAATCTCGCCGCGCCGAGCGGATTCCCGAGCCCCTGCGTGAGTGTCAAGGATTTCTGCGAATTTCGTCGCCGAAAAATAGGTCGCAACGGGCAACCCGGTGAGCGCGGTCACGGTGTCGGCATCGCCACGTTCTCGAAGCGCATCGACCCTGCTTTGAGTGCGGGTGTCCTGCCACACGACAGCCCGCCCGAGCGGCTGTCCGGTGACTCGGTTCCAGACCACCGCGGTTTCTCGCTGGTTGGTAATCCCGAGACCTACGATCGCGCTCGGCATTACCCCTAGCCGTTCGATGACGACGTTGAGGACAGTTCGAGCGTTGTTCCACAGTTCAACGGGGTCATGCTCCACCCAACCCGGCTGCGGGAAGAACTGTTCGTGGCCGATCTGTTCCGTCGCGACGGTCCGTCCATCGCGATCGAACACCATCGCTCGGGTCGATGTCGTCCCAGAGTCAAGTGCCACCACGGCCTCGTGCATGTTCACAGTGTATTCATGGGGACGGTATTGGCGTAAGACGAAATCGGGGTTAGCATTGAAGAGAGCACGTGCTCCAGGGTCAGTGAAAATCTGAGCCGGCGGTTACAGTCCGCGACCCGCATGACCCTGGTCATTCGGTTGATTCGGTGAAATTCCGGAACCGACGGTTAAAGTCCGGATGGGAGGAAGCACGGAGGCTGTCCGCCGTCGGCGGTGGCCCGCGACCTTTGTTGCATCCCCGGACGTGCTCAGAAGGAGTCCGGATGATTACCAAATACGACGACGTGATGCGTCGCGCAGCTGAACTTGCCCTTCGCGGTCCGCGAACGGGAGAAAACCCGCAGGTCGGGTGCATCCTGCTGGACGAATCAGGAACAATCGTCGCAGAGGGGTGGCACCGCGGTGCCGGGACCCCGCACGCTGAAGTTGACGCGCTGTCCAAGGTCGATTCAGCGAAAGGTCTCACCGCTGTCGTCACGCTCGAGCCGTGTAATCACACTGGTCGAACTGGTCCGTGTTCGGAGGCACTCATCGCTGCTGGCGTAGCCAGAGTCGTGTACTCACTCGATGACCCTGGAGTCGCCGCCCGCGGCGGTGCACAGAAGCTAACCGATGCCGGTATTGATGTTGTCCCTCACATTCTTCCCGGTGTCGGTGAAAACCTCGTCCACCGTTGGCTAACCGCGAATCGCCTCGGGCGTCCGTGGGTGACAGCTAAATGGGGTTCGACCCTCGACGGTCGCGTCGCCGCCACAGACGGCACGAGCCAGTGGATCACCTCATCCGAATCGCGCTCCTTCATTCACCACCTCCGCGCACAGCACGACACGATCGCGGTCGGCTCCGGCACGGTGCTCGCCGACAACCCCAGCCTCACGGCGCGAACGGCGAACGGCGACTTGTTCCCGTTCCAGCCTCTCCCCGTTGTTATCGGTGCTCGCGAAATCCCGTCCGGATCAAGCCTGTGGAGTCACCCGCGCGGTGTTCTTCACGAAACAGGCCCTCTCGACGAGATTCTCGCGCGCCTGTTCGACATCGGAGTACGCAGCCTCTTCCTCGAAGGTGGTCCGAGTCTCCTCAACTCCTTCATTCGTGAAGGTCTCGTCGACGAGTACATCGTGTGCATTGCGCCCATGCTGCTCGGAGGAACTAGAACGTCAACGGGTGACTTAGGAATCGATACCCTCACCCAAGCGCGCAAACTCTCCATCGTCGAGACCCAACACCTCGGTGGCGATATTGTCGTCACCGCTCGAGAGGCACATTAGGTGTTTACCGGCATTATCGCGGAACGCGGTGTCATCGACGCCGTCGCGCCCACCGGAGATTCGGTGCGGGTCGTTGTTCGCGCGCCCAAAGCCGTCTCAAAGGCACGGCACGGGGACTCGATCGCCGTCTCCGGTGTGTGTCTCACCGTCGTCGAGAGCACGGCTGACACGTTCACCGCTGATGTGATGGGCCAGACACTCCAGATGTCGAACCCTGCGCAATGGACGGCCGGCGCTGCCGTGAACATCGAATCCGCGATGGCAATGGGTGACCAGCTCGGAGGGCACATTGTCCAGGGTCACGTCGACGGCACTGCGCGGGTCGTGAGCGTCACCCCCAGCGGAGACTGGACGGTCATTCGCTTCGCGCTGGATCCCGCGCACGCTCCACTCATCGTCGACAAAGGTTCGCTGACGGTCGACGGTGTCTCCCTCACCGTTTCCACCGTTGGTGACGACTGGTGCGAAGTCTCCCTGATTCCAGAAACACTTGTCGCAACGACCCTTGGACAACTCATCCCTGGGCAACTCGTCAACATTGAGACCGACATTCTCGCGCGCCACGTCGCGCGACTCGCACACTTTGACAAAGGAATGACATCATGACGACCGTAGACAAAGCACTCGATGAACTCCGCGCAGGGCGGCCCATCGTAATTGTTGATTCGCCCGAGCGTGAAAACGAGGGTGACATCGTCATGGCGGCTCAACACGCGACGACAGAGTGGCTCGCACTGGCGATTCGCCACTCGAGCGGGTTCCTCTGTGCGCCGATGACCAACGAGCGCGCGAATGAACTTGACCTTCCGCTCATGGTTGAACACAACCAGGATTCTCGACGCACCGCCTACACCGTGAGTGTCGACGCAGCTGAAGGCGTGTCGACCGGTGTTTCAGCAGCGGATCGGGCAATGACCCTTCGCGTTCTGGGCAACGCGGGAAGCGGACCGGCTGACCTCATCCGCCCAGGCCACATCATCCCGCTCCGCGCAGTGCCAGGCGGAGTGCGCGAACGCGCAGGTCACACCGAAGCGACGGTAGACCTACTCACGCTGGCTGGCCTGAACCCCGTCGGCATGATCGGTGAACTCATGAACGACGACGGAACAATGATGGGTGGGGCCGACCTCACGGAGTTTGCAGCAACCAACGGACTCGTCATCGTCTCAATCGAGGAAATCGCGACCCACCTCGAAGGAAACTGGATTCCGCTCCCCGACGGCAATGCCGACCGGTATTCGTTCGAAATCGAAACACGTGTGCCGACAAGCCACGGGATCTTCCGACTTCGCGC
>WLES01000030.1 GCA_009704155.1 Actinomycetota bacterium
ACCAACGGGCAAACAGTGCAGGGTCGTGGGTTGTTTACGTTCCCGTGCTCGTCGTTGCTGCAATCATTCGAATGTTCAATCTCGGCGGACTTCGCTCACTCGTTTTTGACGAGATCTACTACGTTCGCGATGCGTGGACGCTGTGGAATCTCGGTTACGAATCGACCTGGGTTGATGGAAGCGACTTCGCAAACGGTGGCACATCAGCTTTTACAACCATTGGGGACTTTGTCGCCCACCCTCCGCTCGGGAAATGGCTCATCGGCGCAGGGATGGCACTTTTTGGGCCCGACAATCCCTTCGGGTGGCGGTTCACGACGGCGTTGGCTGGCATTCTCGTCGTCTTCCTCACAATGGTGATTGCTCGCAAAATCTTCGACTCGATTCTTGTCGCCGGAGTAGCCGGGGCGTTCGTTGCAGTTGACGGCATTTCGATATCGATGAGTAGAACGGCACTTCTCGACGGCATCCTCACCGCTTTCGTGCTCGGAGCATTTCTCGCGCTTCTGCACCACCTCGATCGTCCCGGTTGGGGCCAGTGGCTCGTGTTATCGGGAGTCCTCCTCGGGGCAGCAACGGGGGTGAAGTGGAACGGTGTTTTTGCCATCGCAGGTTTCGGGTTGTGGATTGTGATCACCGAGGCTCTGCGCGAAGGCCCAGGAGTGGGAGCCCGGCTCCGTGCAGGGTTGATGAGCGCGGTCCGCGCGAGCGCTCTCGTTCTCCCGGTTGCTCTCGTAACTTACGCGGCCACGTGGAGTGGTTGGCTCACGACGTCCGATGGTTACGGGCGAGCCCACGGGTCAGAAACTGATTCAAACCCCATCACTCAAGGACTCAGCGCGCTGTGGAGTTATCACACGGAAATCTACGGTTACGGCATCGGGCTCACTGCCCAACACAATTACCAAGCAAATCCGTTCCAGTGGTTGTTCATGATTCGCCCGACAGCCTTCTGGTACGAAACGACGTGCGGTGAAGGATGCGCCGAATACGTGACGAGCGTTGCCAACCCGCTGCTGTGGTACTTCGCGGTGTTTGCGCTCGGTCTGCTCGTGGTTCGAATGTTCAGGACGAGAAAGTGGACGTACGCACCAATCGTTGTCGGTGTGCTGTCGCTCTGGGTACCGTGGCTTTTCATCTCACACCGCACGATGTTCCAGTTCTACACGGTCACGTTTGAGCCTTTCCTCATGCTGGCGGCTGCCTGGGGCCTGCGCGAGCTCTGGCGTGCCGGTTACCGCGGGGTTGCCGTTGGGTTCGTCGCCGTCGCCGCTGCTATGTCGGCGTTCTTTCTGCCGGTGTGGCTTGGCTTACCCATTCCCGTGTGGTTCGCAATGCTCCACTACTGGCTACCCAGCTGGATTTAGCTGGCTTCGGTTAGTCCCAGTTCCCGTCGAGTGGATGCGTTCCAACGCGGTGATCACGGTCGAGCCCTCTAATTCCGTCCATCTCCGTGTCGCTGAGCTCGAAGTCAAAGATTGACAGGTTCTCGATGAGACGCTCTTTGTGCGACGTCTTGGGAAACACGATGAGCCCTTCCTGGACGTGCCACCGGAGCACAACTTGGGCAACCGATTTGTCGTGCGCTGCTGCGATGATTCCGAGAATCGGTGCTTCAACCGCGAGATCGACACTTCCGTGACCCAGAGGCCCCCACGATTCCGTGGCAATTCCACGAGCCACGTGTTCGCCCCGCAGTTCCTTCTGCTGGAGAAGCGGGTGCAGTTCGACCTGGTTGAGGACGGGGACGGTGTCAGCGACACCAGCAAGCACATCGAGGTGCTCGGTAAGGAAATTGCTGACGCCAATAGACGTTGTGAGCCCAGCGTCGCGCAGCTCGTGGAGTGAGTGCCACGCCTGAACATACGTTCCGCGCTCGGGTGCCGGCCAGTGGATGAGATACAAATCAACGTGCTCAAGCCCAAGTCGGTCGAGTGATGAACTGATGGCATCGCGCGCGTGGGGCTGGTCGCCGTTCCACAGTTTGGTGGTGATGTAGAGGTCGTCTCTCGGGATACCGCTTTCGCGAATTGCCTTTCCGATACCGCGTTCGTTCTTGTAAATGGTGGCGGTGTCGATGTGGCGATAGCCGAGTTCGAGAGCCTCCGACGCCACGCGATACGCGATGTCGTCGTCGAGCCGATACGTTCCCAAACCGAGTTGAGGTATGGACGTGCCGTCGTTGAGCATGATTTCAGGGACGAGAAGAGCCATGCCCTCAGCCTAGCGAGGACATGGCTCTTGACTCGTGAACTAGGACTTGCTGGTGCCCGAGTTGACTTCGTACGAGGTGTTGGTCGACTCGAAGAAGTTGACGAGCTGCAGTGTGTCGTTGGCTGCAGCCATCCACTTTGCTGGGTTCGGCACGTTGTAGTGTGCTTCGAATCCGAGCTCTTCAAGACGGCGGTCGGCCATGTGCTTCGTGTACTGCGTGATGTACTCAGCGTTGAGGCCGAGGATGCCGTTGGGAATCATCGCCTTGTTGTATTCCTCTTCCATGACAACCGAGTCGAGAATCATCTGCTTGATTTCCGCAGCGAACTCTTCGGTTGCAATGTCGGGGTTCTCTTCGAGGACCGTGAGGATGAGGTTGATTCCGAACTTGAGGTGAAGCGACTCGTCGCGCACAATCCAGTCAACGAGCGAACCGAAGTTGCGGAGCAGGTTGCGCTGACGGAAGCTGAGGGCAACCATGAATCCGGTGTAGAACCAGATACCTTCCATGATGACCGAGTACGCAACGAGGTTGCGAACGAAGTCCTGCTTACCTTCGGTGGTGGTGATGTCGAGGCTTCGCTCTGCCATGCGCTTGATGAACTTAACTTCGAACTCTTCCTTGGCTGCAATTGCAGGGTGGTCGACGTGCTGTGCGTAGATTTTTTCACGGTCTACGGGGAACGTCTCAAGGATGTACTCGAAGCTCATGCAGTGGTTGGCTTCTTCCCACATCTGCTTGGCGAGGTAAAGGTGCGCCTCGGCGGCGTTGAGGTAGGGGTAGACGCCAAACGCAAGTGCCTTGTTGACGATTAGTTCCGATGGGTTGAAGAACGACATGAGGAACGTGATTGCCTGCTGTTCTTCGTCCGTCATCTTCTTGAAGTCGGCGATGTCTTCGCCGAGCTGGATTTCGTTGGGGAACCATGTGTTTGCAACGGCCTGGTTGTACAGGTCCATCGCCCACTGGTATCGAACCGGCTTGAGCAAAAGGCCGTCCTGAATTCCTGTTCCGAGAATTCCCATGATGTATCTCCTAAGTGTTGTTGTGAGGTTGTGAAGCTACGGTGTTGTTGTTACTGGCAGGAGTCGCACTGCAGCAGATCCATTGGGTCTACCGGCACTACATAGTCGCCGAGGGTGGTGTCGTTCGGGTTCATTGCGTTTCTCCTTATGCTCCGCCGAAGCCGAATCCCTTGCGGGGTGCGGCAGCAGCGGCGGGCTCAGCGGCGGGAACAGATGCACCCGAGCCGAAGCCCTTCTTGTTTCCTTCGACAATCGACTCCGACTTGTTGACTTTGACGGTCGACTGCTCGGCGGTGTGGCGTGGCTTCATGTGCAAGTAATACGTTGTCTTTACGCCGCGTTCCCAGGCGCCCATGTAGATGTTGACGAGGTCATCCATTTCACGGGTTTCGAGGTACATGTTGCGGCTGATGGCCTGGTCAATCCACTTCTGTGCGCGGCCTGCTACCTCGAGGAAGGCGTAGGGCGAGAGCTGGAACGAGGTTTTGTAAACCTCTTTAATGTCGTCCGGGATTGCGGACAGTGACTGAACGTCACCCTGCGAGCGAAGAAGATCTTCGCGAACGCTATCCCACAGACCCCGTTCCTTGAGGGCGTCGACCAGGTTGCGGTTGACTTCAAGGAACTTCCCGCTCGATGTTGAGCGCGAGAAGATTTGTGAGAACTGGGGGTCGAGACCGGGGGTGGTTCCGGCGACGAGACCGATTGACGCCGTTGGCGCGATGGCCATGAGCGTTGCGTTGCGGATTCCGCCTTTGACCTTGACGCGGAGTGCGTCCCAGTCGAGACGCGTCTTACGCGAGATATCAATCGACACACCGCGGTCCTTTTCGGCGAGGTCAATGGAGTCGAATGGCACGAGACCCTGCGACCAGCGCGAGCCTTCGAAGTTGTCGTACGAACCACGCTCGCGGGCGAGGTTCGTGGACTCATCAATCGCCGAGTACGAGATGTGCTCGGTGATCGAGTCGATGAGTTCGTATGCCTCTTCCGACTCGTACGAGATCCCGAGACGCTCGCAAATGTCGGTGAAGCCCATCAGTCCGAGACCGACAGCGCGGTTTTCCTTGTTGGCCTTGTCGGCTTCGTAGACGGACGAGCGCGTGATGTCGATGAGGTTATCGAGCTGGCGAACGGCGATGCGGGCGCTCTCGTCGAGCTTCACGTAGTCGATTGCTCCGTCGACGAGGTGAGTCGACAGGTTGATCGACGCAAGGTTGCAGACGGAGACGTTCTCTGCGTCCTGCGGCAAGCAGATTTCGGTGCAGAGGTTGGACGAGTGAATCGTGCCGGTGTTGTTGTTGAGGGCACGAAGGTTGATCGTGTCTTTCCACGTGAGCCACGGGTGTGACGTCGACTGGAGGGAGATGAGAATCTGCTTGAACTGTTCGCGGGCAGAGATTTTCTTGAAGAGTTCGATTTCGCCCTTTTCGGCCATCGCGATGTATTCGGCGTAGCGCCTCGAGAACGCTGCTCCATAAAGCTCGTTGAGGTCGGTGACTTCGAGCGGGTCGAAGAGGTACCAGTCGTCGTCGTTCTGGACGCGCTTCATGAACTCGTCGGAGATCCAGACAGCCGTGTTGGCTGTGCGCGTGCGGCGGTAGGGGTCGCCGGAGTTCTGGCGGAGGTCAAGGAACTCTGGGAAGTCGAGGTGCCAGTTCTCCATGTAGAAGCAGAGAGCGCCGAACTTCTTGCCGCCGCGCGAGATAGCGCGAAGGACGGAGTCGATGGTGTGCATGAACGGGATTGGGCCCGTCGAGACGGTGTTGTTCGAACGAATCGGTGAGCCCTGAGCGCGAAGCTTGGTCACCGAGAGGCCGATGCCACCGGTTCCCTTGGTGAGCCACATGACGTCACGCGTGGTCTTAGCGATGTGTTCGATGTCGTCCTGCATTTCGAGCACGAAGCAGTTGGCGAGCTGCGGGTACGACGTTCCCGCGTTGACGAGAGTCGATCCGGCTGCCAAATACTCGAGGCTCGCCATTTTGCGGTAGAAGCGAAGTGCGACTTCGTTGGGGTTCTTCTCGTTGAGCGAGAGACCCATCGCGATGCGCATCCAGAAGTACTGAGGTACTTCGAGAGGGTCGCCGTTGCGGCCCTTCACTCCGTAGCGGTTGTTGAGCGTGACAACACCGATGTACTTGAGGAGACCGTCGTATTCGGGGACGAGTTCTTTTCCGAGTGCGTCGAGGTCGAACATTTCGGTGAGGCGAGAGTCGAGGAGGCCCTCTGCTACTCCGCGCGTGACGTTCTCTTTGAAGTGCTTGGCGTGAAGGTCCTTGAGTTCGTCTGCTGTGTTGTAGTCGCCCAAGACGCCCTTGTAGATGGTCTTGAGGAGAAGTCGTGCGGCGATGGTGTCAAAGCCGGGGTCGTCCTTGACGTTCTGGAGAGCCACCTGGATCACCGCTTCGTCGAGTTGCTGGGACGTGATGCCGTCGAACAGCGTCAGTTCGAGTTCAGTACCGATCTGGGTCACCCACGCGAGCTTGTCGGGGAATCCAACAGCAGCCTCTTCAATGGCGAGGTTGATTTTGTTCGCGTCATATGGTTCGCGCGACCCGTCTCGCTTGACGACTGTGATGTTCATGCGTTTATCCTTCGTGGAGTGCCTGAATTGGCTGTTTTTCGGTGAATTGTGACTGATCGGTGGTTGTTTCTGCCCAGTTAGAAAACACTATATGTTCCGACACATTTTGGTCAACAACCCCATATGTTGTGGCGTGTCGTACACAGTTGTGGATAACTTATGCACGCTTTCCACAGTTAACACCCCACCACCGACATAGGCTGGGGTTATGAAACGATACGGTGCGCTACTTCGTGTGCCAGGACTCACCGCCGTCGTAGCGTCTCAACTCATCGCTCGTTTCCCCGGCGGCATGATTCCGCTCGCACTTCTCATCCACGTTCAACAGCAAACCGGCCTCTACGCGATCGCTGGATTAGTCCTCGCAGCCGAGGCATCGGGGCAGGCCATTGCAAGCCCCGTTGCGACACGACTGATGAGCCGATTAGGGATACGGCCCGTTCTTGGGACGATGCTCGGAATTTCCGTCATGACGATGATCGCCCTCGCGTTCATTCCCGTCAGCCCACTCACGCACATCCCCCTCGGTTTGCTCCTCGGCCTCACGCTGCCGCCAATTCAGCCGGCTGCTCGCGCCGTGTACCCAACGATTGTTCGAAAAAGCCAGATTCAAAGCCTGCAATCACTAGACGCAAGCGTCCAAGAACTCATTTGGATTCTTGGACCCGTCATCACCGTCACTGTCGCCACTCAACTCGGCGGCCCAATGGGTGTGCTTGCCCCCGCGGTGATCGGCGGATTCGGTGGGCTCTGGTTTCTCACCAGGCCAGCTGTGAAGAAGGCCACCCTCTCCCCGTCAACGGGAAAGATGGGTGCGGTCCTCAAGAAGCCAGCCGTTCTCGTCGTGGTCTTCAGTGGGCTTCTCGTCGTCGGGTCGTTTGCGGCAATCGAAGCGGCCACCGTCGCTGCGTTCGGCAGTGAAAAGAGTTCCCCCGCAGGGCTCATCCTCGGGTTGTGGGCCGCCGCTTCGCTCGTCGGTGGGCTTGCCATGGGGCACACCCCCATTGGCCCGTGGTCGCTGACTCGCCGACTGTTCTTCGTTGCGCTCGGTTCGATCCTTGCGATGTTCACCGTTGACCCGATCCTTCTCACGCTGGCACTCCTTGTGGCAGGGATTGGGGTTGCCCCCGCAATGACCGTTCAATACGCTGTTGCGACAGAGTCGGTCGACCCGGGCGACTTACCGGAAAGTCTGGGCTGGCTCGGAACCGGGTGGGTCATTGGTGCCGCGTTCGCGAGCGCCGTGGCCGGGTTCGCCATCGACGCCTGGGGGAGTCTCGGCGGTTTTGCGATGGCTGCCGTGTTCGCCATTCTCGCTGCACTTGTTCCCGTTTTCTGGATTAGGCACATGCCGAACCTCAAACACCTCGTCACGGACCACCAGGGCTAATTCACCCTCATGAGCGTGGTTCAGCTGCCGTCTATCTCGTGGGGGAATCCGCTCTCACCGCAGAGAGCTCTGCTCGTCCACGGTCTCGGTAGCGACGCCCACACCATGTGGCGGTTGGGCGATTACCTCGCCGAAGCTGGCTGGTTCGCTGTTGCCGTCGACCAGCGCGGACACGGTTCTGCCCCTCGCACGTTGACCTACCGAATCGATGACTATGCCAACGACCTCCTCGCATTTCCGCGAACCGCTGCGTGGGATCTCGTCGTTGGCCATTCGATTGGTGGGGCAAACATCGTTCGTGCGAGCGCCATGGACCCGAACTGGGCGGAGTCATTCGTCCTCATTGATCCGGCACTGGCAACGACAGCCACAGACCGCGCCGACATTTCATCTCGCCAAATTGACAATCACCGAAACCTCACGGTCGAGCGCCAAGCTGCCCTCAACCCTCACTGGCATCTTCTCGACATCGAACTGTCGGTCAACGCCCAGAGAAACGCGTCAGAATTCGCTCTCGTGCGTTCGGTCGACGACAATCCAGACTGGGACGTAATCGGGGACGCGAGCGCCCTCACCATCCCCACGCTCGTCGTCCAGGGCGACCCCGCGATTATGGCCCGCTACACCGACGAGCACGCGGCAATTCTCGAATCAGCCAACCCGCTCATCACCACAGTCACGATTGCGGGAGCTGGCCACAACGTCCACCGCGATGCGCCGGCAGCGATGCTCGCCGCCCTTGACGAATGGTGGGGGCGCTAAACGAGACGCGCGATTACCTTCGCCATCCGATCGCGAATGACATGATCAATTCGATCAACGGGGTGAGCGGT
>WLES01000031.1 GCA_009704155.1 Actinomycetota bacterium
GTCAGCGAATTCTCACGTGGACTCAGTTGTACAACCTGACGGAGATCCCAGAGCACCTCATCGTTATCGGCTCCGGTGTTACCGGGGCAGAGTTTGCGTCGGCGTACACCAACCTCGGTTCGAAAGTGACGCTCGTGTCGAGCCGCGATCGCGTTCTCCCAGGTGAAGACAAGGACGCCGCCCAGGTTCTCGAGGACGTGTTCACCCGTCGCGGAATGACGCTCCAATCGAAGAGCAGAGCTGAGAAAGTCGAGGTCACGGAAAACGGTGTTCTCGTCTCACTCGAGGGGGGCGCCACGATTGCCGGGTCGCACTGTCTCATGGCCGTTGGGTCAATTCCGAACACGTCGACTCTCGGTCTCGAAGAGGCGGGTGTGACTGTCGGCGAATCGGGGACAATCACCGTCAACAAGGTCGCCCGCACGTCCGTCAGCAACATCTACGCCGTTGGGGACTGCTCAGACGCCCCTCCGCTTGCGAGTGTCGCGTCTCACCAGGGGCGAACCGCCGTTTTCCACGCTCTGGGAGATTTTGCAAAGCCGCTCGACACTCGGCTTGTCTGTTCCAACATTTTTACATCGCCCGAAATCGCCTCAGTTGGCTACACCGAACACGACGTGGAGAGCGGACTCGTCAACGGCATCGTTCACAAACTCGACCTCGACGCAAACCCGCGAGCCAAGATGCAGGGGACGACCGATGGGTTCGTCAAGCTCATTGCTCAACCCGAATCGGGAATCCTGATCGGCGGAGTAATCGTTGCACCGCGCGCGTCTGAACTGATCAACTTCTTGAGTTTCGCGATGGAACACCGTCACACCGTCGACCAAATTGCTCGGTCGTGGAGTGTCTACCCGTCCTTGGCCGGTGGAATTTCCGAAACAGCCAAGGGCATGCACCAGCTGACTAAATAGACGGGTCTAGTCGTTCTTTTCGAGCGTGATGAGAACGTGACCGGCTTTGATGGTCGTCCCTACCTCAGCGCCAACCGAAGCCACGACACCGTCTCGGGGTGCGGGGATTGACTGCTCCATTTTCATTGCCTCAAGCACAACAACCGTTTGCCCCTTGACGACCGCGTCACCAGGCTTGACCTCAACCTTGATGACCGTCGCCTGCATGGGCGAGGCTACTGAGTGTCCGCCAGAGCCACCTGAACCCCCGCTTGTTTGGGAGCGAGCCGGTGCTTGAGGTTTGTGAACGCGCTGAGAGGTTGGGAGCAAACTGTCGGGGACCGTCACCTCGAGGCGCTTGCCGTCGACCTCCACGACAACGGAGTGACGCGTGTCAGTCGCTTCGATCGGCGAGTTCAACGCCGGTGCCGGTTCAACAGTGTTGACAAACTCTGATTCAATCCACGAGGTGTAAACGGAGAACGGTGAATCTCCCTCTGGCGCGAACGCCGGGTCGTTCACGACGAGGCGGTGGAATGGAAGAACCGTGGGGAGCCCAACAACATCAAACTCGGAGAGGGCACGTCGCGCCTTCGCGAGCGCATCTTTCCTGTCTGTTCCCGTGACAATCAACTTGGCGAGGAGTGAGTCGAAAGAACCAGAAACAACGTCACCCGCGACAACTCCAGAATCAACACGAACTCCAGGACCGCCGGGGATGCGGAGGAGCTTGACCGGTCCCGGAGTTGGCCGGAAGTTGGCTCCGGCGTCTTCACCGTTGATGCGGAACTCGAACGAATGGCCGGTCACAACGGGATCCGGGTAGTCGACCAAACCGCCTTCGGCGATCCGGAATTGTTCACGGACGAGATCCAGTCCGGTCACTTCTTCTGAAACTGGGTGCTCGACCTGAAGCCGCGTGTTTACCTCGAGGAACGTAATCGTTCCGTCGGATCCGATGAGGAATTCGCACGTGCCAGCTCCGACGTAACCAACCTCTTTGAGGATGTTTTTCGACGCGCTGTAAAGGAGGTCGCGCTGCTCGTCAGTGATGAACGGGGCCGGCGCTTCTTCGACAAGTTTTTGGTGACGTCGTTGAAGCGAACAATCGCGTGTCGACACGACGACAACATTTCCCGCTGAATCAGCAAGGCACTGAGTTTCGACGTGACGTGGCTTGTCAAGGTATTTTTCGACGAAACACTCGCCTCGACCAAACGCTGCAACCGCTTCCCGCGTCGCTGAGTCAAACAGTTCAGGAATTTCTTCTCGCGTTCGCGCTACCTTGAGCCCTCGGCCGCCGCCACCAAACGCAGCCTTGATGGCAACCGGCAAACCGTGGGTGTCAACGAACTCAAGAATTTCCTCCGCACTGGTGACTGGATTGATCGTTCCCGGCGCGAGCGGTGCGCCGACTTTCTCAGCCACGTGACGGGCGCTGACTTTGTCTCCCAAGCGCTCGATTGCTTCAGGAGTCGGGCCAATCCAGATGATTCCAGCGTCAATGACTGCGCGAGCGAAATCCGCATTCTCGGCGAGAAATCCGTAGCCGGGGTGAACCGCATCGGCACCGGTTCGCTTGGCGGCCGTGATGACTTTCGCGATGACGAGGTAAGTGTCGGCGCTGGTCGTTCCGTTGAGGGCGATCGCTTCGTCGGCGAGCTTGACGTGCTGCGAGTTGATGTCCTGGTTCGCGTACACGGCAACCGTTTTGATTTGTGCATCGCGTGCGGCACGGATGATTCGCACGGCAATCTCGCCGCGGTTGGCGATGAGAACTTTCGTGATGCGCTTCGACATGTTCTCCACCCTATTAGCCAGCGCTCGCGCTGTCATCTAAAGGTCAACGGTTCCAGAGGTCAGTCCACTCGATGCCGAACGAGCGGACAAGATTTCGAAGCGCCGGGAGCGAGAGACCCACGACAGTGTGCGGGTCGCCGACAATTCGGTCGATAAACGCGCCACCGAGGGAATCAATGGTGAAGGCCCCAGCCACTGCGAGGGGCTCACCGGTCGCAATGTAGGCGTCAATTTCGGCTTCGGTGACGTCGGTAAAATGCACTTCGGCGTGAGTGACGATTCCGACACCGCCGTTGCTTGTTCCGTTTCGGTGGTCGATCAGCCAGTGTCCCGAGTACAACACACCGCTGCGACCGGTCTGGCTCAACCACCTCGCTTTGGCAACGGCAGGGTCGTGCGGTTTTCCGTGGATTACTCCGTCAATCACGAACGCCGAATCGCCGCCGAGGATGAGACCATCGATGTCCTCGCCGAGTCGGTCGGCGACTTCCTCAGCCTTTGTTCGGGCCAAGAGTGCAACCATGTCGTGGGCTGAAAGCTCGCCCGATGCAGCGACCACCGCGTCTTCGTCAACACGAGGGGAATGAGTTATTGGCTCGATCCCGGCCGACCGGAGCGTCGCGAGTCGCGCTGGCGAGGTTGAGGCGAGGAACAGGCGCACGATTCGACCCTATAGCCCTCGTAGGCTGGAGTCATGGGTGAATGGCTTGGTGCAGATGTCGAAATCACGACGACAGGGATGGCGCACGGTGGCTACGCCGTTGCACGCCTTGACGGACGAGTGATTTTTGTCGCTGACGCGCTTCCCGATGAGACCGTCATCGCGCGTGTCACGGACGACAGCAAGGCCAGTTTTTGGTGGGCTGACACGGTTTCCGTTGTCTCCCCGTCTGCTCATCGAGTTCCTCACATCTGGGCTGAAGCCGATGTCTCGCGCGATTTAGGGCGTCGAGTAGGCGGTGCTGACTTCGGTCACATTGAACTCGCTCATCAGCGAACCCTCAAGCGCGACATTCTCGAGGATTCGCTGAAGCGATTCGGAAAAGTTGACGCGGCCACTCTGTCGCTCGTCCTCGGTCAGGTCGAGTCGATGCCGGGTGATGATGATGTCAACGGCCTCGGATGGCGGACGCGCGTCCGACTCCACGTTGACGACAAGGGCAGAGTTGGGCCACTCGCCCGCAAGTCACACGACGTCATCCACGTCTCGGAATTGCCTTTGGCGAGTGCCGGAATCAACTCGATCGCGCCGTTGAGTGAAACATATGGCGCAGAAGGGCTTGTTGACGTTCTCTCTCCTTCCGTCGGTGATCCTCGCCTGATTATTGGCAATCAAAAGCCGACCGTGATTCGTGAACGAGTAGGCACTCGCGAGTTTCGGGTCGACGACAACGGGTTTTGGCAAGTGCATCGAGAAGCGCCAGCAGTCCTCAGCGAAACGGTTGCCGCGGCAATCGATCGAGACAGATTCGACCCTGTGGCCTACAACCTCGATCTTTACGGTGGCGTCGGGCTCCTCGCCGCGTCGCTTGCCGATGTCGGAGGACCGTCGACGCGAATCACGAGTGTTGAAGCGAACGAACGGGCGACCGAGCACGCGGGGGAGAATCTCGCAGAGTGGGTAGGGGCGTTTGCCGAAACGGGGAAAGTGGAGGGTTGGCTCTCGAATCTTGACAATCGAGCTACTCCGGCAGAACGTGCGCGATTGAGCGCTGCCACCGTGATTCTCGATCCACCGCGAACAGGTGCTGGGCGCGAAGTGATGGCTCTCTTGACGAGAATCGCACCAGCCCAGATTGTTTATGTTGCCTGCGATCCCGTTGCTCTCGGACGTGACGTTGCGTTTGCGCAGGCAGCCGGCTATCGCTTGTCGAAGCTTCGCGCAATGGATATGTTCCCGCACACCCACCACAGCGAGGCTGTCGCGACTCTCGTTCGCGAAACCCAATAGTGACGGAAATGAGTGCTCTCGGTATCCTGAAAGGGTGACCGAAAACACCACGCCGGATCTGTCCACCACAGCTGGACGAATCGCCGACCTCAAGGGCCGACTCGAGAACCTGGACATTGCCCAGCGCGAAGCGAGCGAGAAGCAGCGCACGCGAGGCAAGAACGGTGCGATGGATCGCATCAAGCAGCTCGTTGACCCCGGAACCGGCTTCACCGAGATCGATAAGTTTCGCAAGTCCCGCGACGACGGAAGCGGCGCAAAGCGCCCTGACCGCGATGCCGTCATCATTGGCGTGGGAACCATTCACGGCCGTGAGGTCGCAATCTTCAGCCAGGACTTCAGCGTCTTCGGTGGTTCACTCGGTGAAGCCGCTGGAGCAAAAATCGTCAAGCTCATGGAGTACGCGCTGAAATCGGGAGTCCCGCTCATTGGAATCTTGGATTCGGGCGGAGCCCGCATTCAAGAAGGCGTCACAGCGCTCGGCAAATACGGTGAAATCTTCCGCCTCAACACGGCCGCGTCTGGAGTGATTCCCCAGATTTCCATTATTTGCGGTCCTGCTGCTGGCGGCGCCGTGTATTCACCA
Organism: Actinomycetota bacterium; assembly: GCA_009704155.1. GTDB lineage: Bacteria > Actinomycetota > Actinomycetes > Actinomycetales > Microbacteriaceae > MWH-TA3. The sequence goes on from WLES01000031.1 coordinate 5,231, forward strand.
GCACTCACCGATTTCGTTGTCATGGTCGATAAGACGAGCCAAATGTTCGTGACTGGCCCCGACGTCATCAAGGCCGTCACCGGTGAAGAGGTTGGCATGGAGGAGCTCGGCGGTGGACTGACCCACTCCTCGCAAACCGGCGTATCCCACTATCTCGCTAGCGACGAACCAGACGCGTTCGATTACGTCAGAACCATGCTCTCGTACCTGCCCCAAAACAACCTGGCCGAGCACCCCAACTATGCGACGGTCACAGAAGAGGCGCCCAACGATCGTGACAGGGAACTCGACGTCATCATCCCCGACAGCGCGAACCAGCCCTACGATATGCACGACGTCATCGACCACGCTGTTGACGAGGGCTCGTTCCTCGAGGTGCATCAACTCTTTGCACCGAACATCATCGTCGGGTTCGCTCGAGTTGAAGGCAAACCCGTCGGTGTTGTGGCCAACCAGCCGAAGGAAATGGCGGGAACGCTCAACATTGAAGCTGGCGAGAAAGCTGCCCGATTTGTTCGCTTCTGTGACGCGTTCGGACTTCCCATCATCACTCTCGTCGACGTTCCCGGGTACCTGCCAGGGACTGACCAGGAGTGGCAGGGTGTTATCCGTCGAGGGGCAAAGCTGCTCTACGCCTACTCCGAGGCGACAGTTCCGCTCATCACTGTCATCACCCGAAAGGCCTACGGTGGCGCATACATCGTGATGGGATCCAAGCACCTCGGAGCCGACATCAACATGGCGTGGCCCACAGCAGAAATCGCGGTGATGGGTGGTCAGGGAGCCGTCAACATTCTGTATCGACAGGAATTGAAAGAGGCTGAAGAGCGCGGAGAAGACGTCAACGCTGTTCGTACTCAACTTGCCAATGACTACACATACAGCGTTGCGAGCCCGTTCCTCGCGGCCGAACGCGGCGAGATTGACAACGTCATTTACCCGCACATGACTCGGGTTGCGATTATTCGGTCGATGCGCGCTCTCAAATCCAAGCGTGCAACGGGTTCGCCCAAGAAGCACGGGAACATTCCCCTCTAATGCCGGAGAACACTGCACCCGACGACGCTCTCGACCAAATTCGGGTTGTCGGGGGAGAACCGAGTGCTGAGCACGCGGCCGCTGCGATCGCGGTGGTTGCGGGAATGCTGGTCGAAGGCGGAACCGTGGATGCGGAAAACCGCGAAAATGATTGGGATAAGTCGACTCGCGCCCCGCGCACGATCATTGATCGCTCGCGCGACACCTGGAACTCCGCCACTCCGCAGTGACGTCGTTGCTGTGGCTAGACACCGCGGAATCCACTAACGCGGTTGTTCGCGACGGAAACTTTCGCCACGGAGACGCGGTGGCGACGGTCAATCAGACCGCGGGACGCGGTCGAATCGGTCGTCAGTGGCTCGAGGTGCCGGGACGCGGATTAGCGATCTCGCTGAAACTCGTCCAGAACGAGATCGCCGACACCGTTCCGCTCACGCTTGTTCCGCTCGTGGCGGGTGCAGCGCTTGTTGATGTACTAGACGCCGTCGCACCGGGGGCGCCAATCTGGATGAAATGGCCGAACGACGTCTATCTCGCAGAACACAAAGTGGCTGGCGTGCTCACGGAGATGGGCGAATCGACAGGCATCGTCGTTGGGGTCGGTGTCAACATCTCCCACACAGCAGCTGAGTTACCGCTCGCCACAGCGACGTCGCTATCTATCCATGGCATTCAGATCGATGCGCTGACACTCGCTGAGCGCTGGTTGGAACGTTTTTTCATTCTCGTCAACGACACGGCGACAGACGCAAGGATTGAGCACATCCGGGGTCGGCTGGGGCTCATCGGGGAAAAGGTCACCGTTGAGATGCCAGACAATTCCGTCGTGTTCGGGACGGTGACGGAGCTCGCTGACTCCGGCGCACTGGTCGTCGATGACGGAAATCATCTCGTCACCGTTTTTGCCGGCGACGTGCGAACGCTCCGTCCACGCCGATAACCCCTCAAGTAGGCTGGAACGAGAAGCCCGTTCGAAGGAGCACCGCATGACCGTCATTGGTGTTATCGGTGGAGGGCAACTCGCGCGAATGATGATTGGTCCAGCCATCGAACTCGGGATCGAGTTACGCGTCCTCGCCGAGACGGAACTCTCGTCAGCGAGAGACAGGGCAACGGCAATCGGTGATTACCGCGATGTGAACACAGTTCTTGCCTTCGCAGCCGGAGTCGATGTGATCACCTTCGACCACGAGCATGTTCCGACCGACGTTCTCGCCGCTGTGGAAGCGACCGGTGTGCCGATTCACCCCCGCCCTTCGGCGCTCGCCGTCGCACAGGACAAAATTCACATGCGACGCGTCCTCGACGAATTGGGACTGCCTGTGCCGATCTGGGCTCATGCAGAGAGCTCCTCTGCGGTGGACGAATTCATCGCGGCTCGGGGTGGTCGGGCAGTGGCGAAGACTCCGCGCGGTGGATACGACGGCAAAGGGGTTGCCGTGATCACGTCGTCGAGTGACATCTCGCACTGGTTGGACCGCGGGCCGGTTCTTCTCGAAGAATGTGTCGACTTTTCGCGCGAACTCGCTCAGTTGGTTGCGCGGAGGCCGTCCGGCGACACCCTGACGTGGCCGGTTATTGCCACAATTCAATCTGACGGCGTGTGCACGGAAGCAGTATTGCCAGCTCCGAAGGCGAGCCAACGGCTGATTGATGAAGCTGCTCAAC
>WLES01000032.1 GCA_009704155.1 Actinomycetota bacterium
CTCCGTTGTATGACGGCGTTATCTTCCACCGGATTATCAAAGACTTCATGTTGCAGGCCGGCGACCCGCTCGGAATGGGTTACGGCGGTCCCGGATACCAGTTTGGTGACGAAATCCACCCCGAACTGTCGTTCACGGAACCCTTCATCCTCGCTATGGCGAACGCCGGCCCAGGAACAAACGGGTCACAGTTCTTCATCACGACCGTTCCGACAACGTGGCTGCAGGGAAAGCACACGATCTTCGGCGCGGTTACTGACGCTGACTCCCAAAAGGTGGTTCTCGCGATCGAGGCCGTCCCAACCGGAGCAAACGACAAGCCCATCGAACCGGTCGTGATTTCGAGCATCACCGTCGAATGACAGCGTCGTCGAGCACGTGTTACCGCCACCCCAAACGCGAGTCGTGGGTGTTGTGCCAGCGGTGCGGAAACACTATTTGCGGCGATTGCCAATCGGCGGCGGCTGTCGGGTTTCACTGCCCTGACTGCGTATCCGGAGCACGGCCGGCGACGTCGAAGATTGTGAGTGGCGCGCGGTTGCGTCGGGCCATCACGGGAACCACGACAGTGACGACAACCCTGTTGATCCTCATGGGTGTCGTCTTTGTTGCAGATTTCTTCACCGGAGGGTTGTTCACAAACCTTTTCGGCTACATCCCCGCGCTGACGTTCGCTGAACCCTGGCGCGTCCTCACGGTGTCATTCGTTCACGGCTCGATCACACACATCTTGTTCAACGGATATTCGCTGTGGGTTCTTGGGAACCTCGTTGAGCGAAAGCTCGGCTCCGGGCGGTTCCTCGCCGTGTTTGTGCTCTCATCTATCGCGGGTAGCGCCGCGGTCTTCTTCATCAGCCCCGCTGGATTTGTTGTCGGCGCATCCGGAGCAATCTTCGGTCTTTTCGCAGCGCTTTTTGTCGTCAACCGCGGTTTTCAGGGAAACAACATCTCGCTTCTCGTGATTGTGGGGATAAACCTCGCGCTCGGCTTCATCCTCCCCAATGTGGCGTGGGAAGCGCACATCGGGGGGCTGATCGGTGGTTTTCTCGCAACGTCAGCCCTGGTTCGCCGGAAATAAACAGACTTATCCACCGACTTATCCACAGGGGTGGATAAACTACAACGTTGTTGTTTCGACTAGCGCCAGCGAGTGGTCATCAAGAAGCCGATAAACATTAACCCAAACCCGATCACAATGTTCGCAGCGTTGATTCCGGGAATAGGAAGCGCTCCTGCGCTCACGTAAAACGTAATGATCCAGAGCAGCCCAATGAGCATGAATCCGAACATGATGGGCTTGAACCACACAGGGTTCGGTGCCTGGTCACGGGGGGTGGCGGAGTCGGAACTCGCTCCGCGCACGCTCTTGTCTTGTTCAGCCATGTGGACAAGCATACCCATGGCGAGCAATCCATAAGAACGCTGAGTACAATCGACAACGTGGCTTTCCGTGACCGTCTTCCCCGCTTTCGCGAGCCATCGCGCGCCACAAACCCCGACAAGCAGTCACTTCGCGGTCTAGTGACGCATCGGGCAAAGCACATGGCGACTCGGGTCAAACTTCACTCGAAGAAATTGGCAACACGGGCCACGCACCACGCGAAGCACATGTCGACTCGGGTCACGCAGGTCGCGTCGAAATTCCCCGGTTCCGTAGTGAGCTTCATCACGCGGTCAGGTAAGGCAATCGCCAGCGGGGTGCGCAGAATCCCAGGGCGCACGGTGAGGTCCGTCAAGAGACTCCCTGCTGCCTTCAGCGACGGCCGCCGCGCGGTCGTGGCTTCGGCCCGAAACTTTTCGGCGAAAACTGTTGACAGGATCATCGGCGTCGTGGGAGAAGTTCTCATGACGGCGGGAGTTTTCGTTCTCCTTTTCCTCGGCTGGCACGTGTGGTACAACGACGTCGTATCGGGAATCGCACAGAACAATGCCGGGTCGGAGCTCTCCGACAAATGGGACAACGTCCCTCTTTCTGTTCCCGAGTTTGACCGCCACCCTGGCGATTCCGCCGGTGCACGTCTAGAACCGGAGCCTCCGATCACCGCCTCACCGGCCCTCAATACCCGTTTTGCAACTCTGATTGTCCCTCGTTTTGGAGAAACTTTCGAGCGGGCAATTGCGCACGGTATCGATCCCAAAAAGGTCCTCAACGTTCGAAGCGCAGGACTGGGGCACTATCCCCAGTCCAATGAACTGGGCGAGATTGGTAACTTCGCGGTTGCCGGCCACAGGACAACGTATGGCGCTCCTCTCGGCAACATCGACCAGCTTCGAGTAGGTGACCGCCTCTACATCGAAACGGAAGCAGGATGGTACGTTTACCGCTATCGAAACCTGGAATACGTCTGGCCCAAAGAGGTTGGCGTCATTAAGCCAGTGCCGCAGTCCAACGCAGCAGGCGCGGATCGCATCTTGACACTCACGTCCTGCCACCCCAAGCTCTCGTCAGCTGAGCGCGTAATCGCGTATTCGGTGTTTGAGACATTTGTTCCTCGCGACCGAGGTGCACCCGCAGAGGTTGCAGCAATGAAGGCGGCTGGATAGTCATGTACTCAGCGTTGTGGCGAATCCTCCCCGGCCCTCGATGGGCAAAAATCCTCCAGGCCGTTGCGATTGTCATTGTCGTACTATCCGTCTCTGTTGAATGGATCTTCCCGTGGGCGGCCGAAACGTTCATTCAACCCGTGACGACGGTTGATCAGTGAGCCGAATTTTCATCCTCGATAATTACGATTCATTTGTTTACACGCTAGCTGGGTACGTTCAACAGCTTGGTGCCGAAGTCATCGTCGTTCGCAATGATGCCTTTGCGGAATCCGAAATCCCAGCGCGACTAGAGGGTTTTGATGGGATTCTTGTTTCGCCAGGGCCAGGGACTCCGGCTGACGCTGGTCTATCAATCGCGATTATCAAGTACGCCATTGCCACTCACCGGCCGCTATTTGGGGTGTGCCTCGGGCACCAAGCAATTGCTGAAGCAATGGGCGGCATTGTGACGCACGCAGAAGAGCTCATGCACGGAAAGACCAGTGCCGTCAATCACGCCAACTCGCCACTGTTTGACGGCGTGCCGAGCCCGTTTCGCGCCACGCGGTACCACTCGCTCGCCATTGTTGACGGGACGATTCCCGACGAGTTGAGAGTCACTGCACGAACTGAGGGTGGTGTGATCATGGCGATCGAACACGTCTCCGAGCCAGTGTGGGGCGTTCAGTACCACCCAGAGTCGGTGTTGACCGAAAGCGGCTACACGATGCTGGGAAATTGGCTCGAATTGACGGGCATGACGGGTGTCAGTGCCCGCGCTCGAACACTGAGTCCGCTCATGACAGCCGCCACGGACGAAAAGTAGTTAGCCAGCGCAGTAAACAACGGTGATGGCCTGGTGCTGAGGACCGTCACCCGCTCGGATCGACTGCGACTTGACAACAGCTCCCGTGCACGTGGTGTCGGTCTGGACTGTCACGGTGTACTGAACCGTCGGACCTTCGAGCAATTCCTTTGCCTTTTGAATCGAACCGCCGACAACGTTCGGGACCTGGACTTTGCCGTTGGAGATGACAAGGTTCACTGCCTCGCCGGCCCCGAGTTCAATTCCGACTGCTGGATCAGAACGGATGACGACGTTCGCCTCGACACTCGGTGAATACTCTGTCGTCACCGTGCCGAGAACGAAACCCGCCTCGGTTATTCGAGCGGTTGCGGCATCAAGAAGCGTCAGTGCGACGTCGGGCACCGATTGCAAGTCGGGACCGGTTGACTCGACGACAGTAATTGTCTCTCCCGCACCAACGCGGACGCCAGCTTCTGGTTCGGTTCGAATCACGGAACCAGCCGGGACGTCGTCGCTGGATTCGGTTACGCGCTTGACGATGAGGCCAAGATCGGTCAGCGTCTTTTCAGCGGCAGCATATTCAGAGTTCGTCACGGCAGGTACTTCGATCGCGATACCGCCGATTGATGACGACGATCCGAGCGTGAGAACCCAGAACATCATGCCGGCCACAACACTCGTCACGACAAGCACACCCGCCGCCATGAGAATCATCCACTTCGCGCTTTTCGCTTGTGGGGGTTCGTCACTAGTCAGCGAATTTCGGATTTCGGAGAAGTCCATCGTTTCTGGCCGTTCTTGCGTTGCGGGGGTGGGCCTCGCCACCGTTGACAATTCTACGGCCTCGATGTCGGCGACCACCGCGGTCGGAAGTTCGTGACCCCCACCGGTAAATGTGGAGATTGACCGAAGCGCAGCGGCAAACTCAGCAGCAGTCGCATAACGAAGTGACCGGTCTTTCTCTAGGCCTTTCGCAATCGCGATGTCGAGTTCGGGAGAAAGCTCGGGGCGACGGCTACGCGATCGCGGCGCGGTCTGTGTGACGTGCTGGTAGGCGACAGCGACAGAACTGTCACCCGTAAACAGGGGCGTCCCCGTCACCATTTCAAAGAGAACAACAGCGGTCGAATAGACGTCCGACCTCCCATCGATGAGTTCGCCTTTTGCCTGCTCGGGGGAAAAATACTGTGCTGTACCGACGATTGCGCTCGGGTCGTTGGTTGGGTCCTCAATGGCTTGGGCGATTCCGAAGTCACACACTTTAACGAGACCGGTCTGCGTGACCATGACGTTTCCCGGCTTGATGTCCCGGTGGATGATTCCGGCACGGTGTGATTCGTCGAGAGCGTCGAGAATTCCGAGTGCGATGTGAACAGCGACCTTGGGTTCGAACTTCCCAGAGTCCATCAGTTTGCGAAGGATTTTGCCGTCGATGTACTCCATGACGATGTAGGGGATGGGGACATCGGGCGACGCGGCGGGGATGAGCTCTTCCCCCGCGTCGTAAACACGAACGATGCTCGGGTGACCCATGGTGCTTACCGCGTGGGCTTCGCGCTGGAACCTTTTGCGTGAATCTTTGTCAATGGCGACTTCAGGGCGTAGTGCCTTGATGGCAACACGGCGCTGGAGGCGAGTGTCGGTCCCGAGGTACACGTTCGCCATACCTCCCCGACCAATGAGCCGTTCCGGGCGATACCGCCCGTTGAAGAGGAAGCCGTTCGTGAGAACAGAATCCAGTCCACTGCGTGATGGGGTAGGGGAGTCAGTCAACGGTCACCACCAAGTCGTCGGAGGGGTTTGAAGAGAGCGAGCCACACGACACGACATAGGACACCCGAACTTCCGCCGTGTCCGATGCAATCACGACGGTGGTGCTCGATGTTCCCGGCGCGTACGTGGAACCAGTTGGCAGTGTTCCGCCGGAGACCGTGAACTGGTAGTTGCTGATCGCAAATCCTGATGGGCACTTGTTGTACGTTGGCCAAGAAATCGTGATCGTTGAACCTGGAGTGTAGGGCCCGGCACTGACTGTCAGTGAGCTTGGTGCTGGAGGAGTGGGTATCGCGTCATAGAAGTACACCGCGACAAGCGTGTTGGGTGCAAGGCTTCCCGTCGGGTTCACTCGATACGCCGTGCCAACGAGATCTGGTTCGTCGGGAATGTTCCCTGCGACAGCATCGAGCCGGAGACCAAGGCTCTCAAGAAGGTCTCGCACTTGGTTTTCCGTGAGCCCAACAAAATCCGATTCGGAAATCGTCACTTTCCCGTTTGCCGTATCCGTGGGACTCGGCGTCGGAGAAACGGAGGAGGGCGGGGTCGGAGTCCCTGAGGGTGACGGTGAGAACGCAAAGCGGCCGATGAGCCCGATTACCGTTCCGATGACGACAAGCACAGCAAGCGAGGCGAGGGCAACAACTTGCCACGGAAGCTTCCGTCGGGGGCTTCGCGCTGGCTTGGGCATGTCCTTGTCGGGAATCTGCACAGGCAACACTCGAGTCGATGTGTCCTCTGTCAGCTCATCGAGCACCTCCGTGTGATCAACCGCTGGCACGAGCGCAAGGGCTTCCCCAAATCGACCCCTCGTAATTGCTATGGCCGCTCGCGCAAGGTGCTGGGCCGAGGCAGGGCGCTGCTCAGGCTTCTTGGCCAGGCAACTGAGGACGAGGTTTCGTACCGCGAGTGGAATGCTTTCTGGCAGTGGTGGCGGAGCATTCTTGATGTGCGCCATGGCAATGGAAACTTGAGATTCCCCTGTGAAGGGTCGTCGACCGGCGAGTGCCTCGTAGGCAACCACACCGAGCGAATAGATGTCGGTTGAGGGGCTAGCGGTCTTGCCGGAGGCTTGCTCGGGAGACAGGTACTGAACAGTACCCATGACTTGCCCCGTTGCCGTGAGCGGCACCTGGTCCGCGGCTCTGGCGATACCGAAGTCCGTTATTTTGACGCGACCGTCTGGCGTAATGAGGAGGTTGCCCGGCTTGATATCGCGATGCACGAGCCCAGCTTCGTGAGCAGCATGCAGAGCTGACGCAGTCTGCGCAACTATGTCAAGAATTCGTTCGGCCGAGAGCATTCGCTCCCGCTCGAGAATGACCGATAGTGCTTCGCCAGGAACGAGCTCCATGACGAGGTACGCGCTGCCCTCTTCTTCACCGAAGTCGTAAACGCCTGCGATCCCTTCGTGGTTGACGAGAGCTGCGTGGCGGGCCTCAGCTCTGAAACGCTCACGGAACGCTTTGTCACCGAGATACTCTTCCTTGAGAATCTTGATCGCAACGTTTCGTTCGATGACGTTGTCTACCGCTTGCCACACTTCGCCCATTCCACCAATCGCGAGGCGACTCTTGAGTTCGTAGCGTCCGCCGAAAACTGAACCGATCTGTGGCCTCATCGCGCCAACACCGCCTCAATAATCTTTCGCGCGATTGGCGCAGCAATCGCGTTTCCAGAACCAGATTGCCCGAGCCCGCCCCCATTTTCAATGACGACGGCGACGACGACCTCGGGGTTGTCAGCTGGAGCGAAACCAGTGAACCAGAGTGTGTAGGGCTCACCTTCCCCGTTTTCCGCTGTACCTGTCTTGCCGGCGACAGAAATTCCGGGAATTTGGGCGTTGGACGCGGCACCGCCCTCAACTCCCAAAATCATCATTCGAACGAGGGTGTCAGCCGTCATGGGTGTGATTGGCGTCGAGTACACGGTTGATTCGAATTCGCGAAGCGGTCGGAGATCGGCGGCAAGAACTGAATCGACGACGGTCGGCTGCATCAAGACGCCCCCGTTAGCGATGGCGGAGGTGACCATCGCGATTTGGAGGGGTGAAACGCGGACGTCGAACTGACCGAACGATGAGACCATGAGCTGAGCGTCATCCATTCCTGACGGGAACGTCGACGGTGTTGCAGCCATGGGGATTTCGATCGTGGCACCAAACCCAAACGCCTCGGCGTAATCCTGGATCGTTCGTTCACCGACAAGTTGTCCGATCTCGGCGAACGGAATGTTGCACGAGTACTGGAGAGCCGTGACGATAGTGACCGTGGGGCTGGCGGAGCCACACTGGCCACCGTTTGAGTTGTTGATAAACGATGTGCTCTGTGGGAGTTGGAGCGTTCCCGGATTCGCGATTTCAGTCTCGGTGGTCAGCGTTCCGGAGTCGAGCGCCGCCGCTGCAACAACAAGCTTGAACACCGAACCGGGGTGATACAGCGTTCCGGCTATGACACGGTTGGACAGCGGCGAATTGCTGGAATTGAGCAGGTCGTTGAACTGCGACAAGGCGGACTCTGTGTCGTGCGTCGCGAGGAGGTTGGGGTCGTAGGACGGAGTGCTGACCATCGCATAAATCTCGCCCGTTTTGGGGTTGAGCGCGATGGCCGCGCCTGAGAGATCCCCGATTGCATCGCGGGCTGCCTGCTGAACAGCCGCGTTGATTGTCAACTGAACGGAGGCTCCGCGAGGGCTCTTTCCCGTCACCAGTGCGAGCACCTGATCGAAGAACTGCGCATTGGACTGCCCACTCAGTTCGTCGTTCATGGCGAGCTCAAGGCC
>WLES01000033.1 GCA_009704155.1 Actinomycetota bacterium
CCTGGCATTTTCGGATTCCACGAAATCTTCCACGCACTAACCGTTGTCGCATTCCTGTGCCACTGGACGGCTGTGCTGCTCGTTGCGCTCAATCCAGCTGTTTAGCCGACGCCACAATCTCTGCCGTTGTTGCCACGGTGGCAAACTCACCGTGAAGATTCGCGGCGGTGATTGCGGCAACCGTATTCGCTGGGACAACTGTCCCGTCGAGAAGCGTCAGGTCAAAAGTACGTGTCGCGTCAATCGCAAACGTTACGTCGTATCCAAGGTTTCCCGCCATTCGTGCCGTGGTTTCGCAACAGTAATTCGTCGTAATCCCACAAATGACAATTTTTGTCAGGTCATTCGCGTGAAGCCACTCATCGAGGTTGGGCTTGCCGTAGAAAGCTGAATTGACCGTCTTGGTGATGAACAGATCGTGTTTGCCCACGACCTCGTCATACAGGTCGTTGCCCTCTTGGCCCGGAGCGAGAGGCGATGTCGTTGAAGCGGAATCATGCCTCACGAGAACGACTGGCCAATCATTCGTGCGCCAGAGCTCAAGCAGCGCCTCAATGTTGTCGGTGCACGCGGGATTGTGGGTAGCGCCCCACTTCGGCGAATCGAAGCCCTTCTGGGCGTCGATAACAATCAGGGCGGCAGGCTGTGACATGCGTCCAGACTACTCCGCGGTCAGTGCACGCACCCGCTGACTAGACTTGCGCACGATGCACATTCTCATCTTCTGCGAGCAACACCCCCACACCATCGGGGGAGCGCAGATGTCGGTTGTCCTGCAGGCAAAGTTCCTCCGTCGGGCTGGTCACACCGTCACGCTCGTGTCTCCGGCATTGCGAACCGGCCCACTCACTGACCCCAACTACATAGACCTCCCGTCGTGGCCGATTCCCACCGTGGCCGAGTACACCTGGATGTGGCCGCGAAAGGCGCATTTGTTGAGTATTGCAACTGCCCTTGCCTCGAAAGCACCCGTTGACGTTGTCCACGTGCAGTCAGACTTTTGGGGAGCTGCGTTGGGCTACCGGTTTGCCTCGCAACACAATCTCCCCGTTGTGCACACGTTCCACAATCGTCTTGACGTCGGAGTCGACGGAACGTTTCCGTTCCCTGGACTTCTCTATGCGGTCCTCGGACGATGGCAGCGCTGGTCGCTGGGTGAACGCCGTGGAGGGATGTCCCGCACCGCTTACGACTATTTCGCAGGCTACGCTCGCGAAGCTCACGCCATCATCGCACCGTCTCGACACTTCGCTCGTATTCTCACTGAGAGAGGCGTCACCGCGCGGGGTGGGGAGTCACCCTCGGTGATTCCGACGGGGGTCGATGATGACGTTATCGCGACTGTCAAGAAGTCTCAACCTGACCGCTCAAAGCCCGCCCGAGTCGTCTGGGTGGGCCGGTTCTCACGAGAAAAGCGTCCGGTCGAGTTTTGCGAGGCGTTGAGTCTGGTCACACCTGAACCACACGGAGTCCTCGTGGGGAGCGGAGCACTTCGCGCTGACGCAGAGCGTGTAGCGCCGCTCGGGACAGAGTTCACCGGACCGCTCGCGTATCCGGACGCCCTTCGGGAGATTGCAGCCGCTGACGTGCTGGTTCAATCGTCGTTTGGTTTTGAAACACAAGGCATGACGGTAACGGAAGCGCTCGCACTTGGCACCGCCGTCGTTGTCGTCGATCCGGATATCGCGAGCGAACTGGCTGAGGGGCAGGTGACGGTGGCGAAGGATCGCTCACCGCAAGGTTTAGCCGCCGCGATTGAGTTAGCCATTGTGGCCGCTAGAGGCGCACACGGTCAATCGCGTGACGAGAGGAGCGCCTTGCTGCAATCGACACTGACGAAACAGGCGATTTCTCTGTACGAATCCGTGATCGCACGGTGAGCCTCAAGCCGTCACTAATCTAGTTTTGGAGAATGGACCTATGACCGAAGCCCGCGAGCGAATTGCAACCTTCCGAAGCCGCCGCGAGGAGCAAGCACGAGAACCCAAGGGGAGCTTGGCCCTTGTCCTCACCCAGTGGGTTGACGGGGCTCAGGAGATTTGGGGCGTCCCCGGAACGTGGACGCCCCGCACGGACGGCGAGCCGGGCCTGACGCTCACCGTCGACGCCAGTGACGGCGTGCGCATCAACGGCGAGCTCGCGGACGGCACGGTCAATCTGAACGGTCCGGGAGGAGAAACCCCAGCGGAGATCATCTTTTCCGAAACGCGGCAGGGCACGATCATCGGTGATGGCGAATTGTTCGCACTTCGAGTCTGGGATTCACATAGCGACGAGATCAAGCGCTTCGGCGGAATCGATTCGTTTGACTATTCAGAAGAGTGGGTTCTCACAGGAAAGTGGAAGCCCAACCCCGAGGGAACTGTCATTGAAATTGACAAGAAGTCCGGCAATTCAACAACCGAAACAATTCCGGGTGAAATTGAGTTCACACACGACGGACACACCGTGTCGCTCATCACCGTGTCAACGGGGCGGGCACTTCAGATAGTGTTTGCTGACACGACAAACGGCGAGGAAACATACTCGGTAGGCCGGTTCCTATTCGTCGTGCCTAACCCCGACGGAACCGTGACGCTCGACTTCAACCTCGCAGTGCTGCCCCCGTGTGCGTTTTCCTACAGTTTCAACTGTCCGATCCCTCCGAAGCAGAACCGTCTACCGTTCGCCGTGCGCGCGGGTGAGAAGAACGTCGTCGACGCAGACGGCCAGCTTCTGCACGCATAGCAGTTGCCTCGGTTGGACATTTCTCCGAGTTAGACGCATACTGAAGTACTCATCATTTACTACCGCTCGAGGGGAAGTCGCACGGTAGGAGGAACGATGAGCGATGCACACGGAATGATTCACATTCATTCGTGTCCTGTGGCGTTGGCCCAGCACGTTGCATGGACCCTGTCGTCGACTCTCAACAGTGTTGTTCGACCCGAGTGGTCAGTTCAGTCATGCGAACCGGGAACCCTGTGGTCTGACATTGAATGGATCGGAACTCCTGGATCAGCCGCAGCGCTGACTTCGGCTCTTCGCGGTTGGAGCGGTCTCCGCTTCGACATCACGGAAGCTACCGGTGCCGGTCGAGACGGCGTTCGCTATTCGCACACGCCAGCATTAGGAATCTTTTTCACGCTCACCGATTCACACGGAAACGCTGTTGTCGGTGAAGACCGAATCAGATACGCGATGGGTGTTGCATCGGGTGATGCTGCGGAAATGGAACGAGAGCTTCTCGTTGCGCTGGGTGCCCCCTGGGACGAGGAACTAGAGCCGTATCGAGCTGGACGATATGCGGAAGTCGTTCCGCTGATTCGCCCTTCTCACGCCATTTAGAGCGATTTGACAACGACGACGGCGTTGTGACCGCCGAAACCGAACGAATTGCTAATCGCAACGACGTTCTCGGGGAGTTCGCGAGGTGACGTTACAACGTCGAGCGGAATCTCTGGATCCTGATTGTCGAGATTGAGTGTTGGGGGAGCGAGTCGGTGCTTGGCTGCGAGGACGGTGAATATCGCTTCGAGCGCTCCGGTGCCACCCAACAAGTGACCCGTCGCAGACTTTGTGGCAGATACCGGTATCTCCTTGATTCGATCGCCGAATACTTTGTGAAGCGCCGTGTACTCGGCGACATCACCGACGGGAGTTGAGGTTGCGTGGGCATTGATGTGGTTGACATCAGCCGGTGAAACACCAGCGTGAGCAAGTGCGTCGAGAACTGCGCGCGAGGCGCCGTGACCCTCAGGATCAGGTGCGGTGATGTGATGAGCGTCACTCGTGACAGCTCCTCCTGCGATTTCCGCGTACATCGTCGCCCCGCGAGCGACGGCGTGGTCGTAGGTCTCCAGCACAAGCACGGCCGCACCCTCACCGAGGACGAAACCGTCGCGGTCAATGTCGTATGGGCGTGACGCCCGAGCAGGGTCGTCGTTTCGGGTCGACAGCGCGTGCATCGCGGCGAATGCGGCGATGGGGAGTGGGTGGAATACGGATTCTGTTCCGCCACAAATCACAACGTCGGCAATGCCCTGTCGGAGGTGGTCGACTGCGTTAGCAATCGACTCTGTCCCGGAGGCGCAGGCGGAAACGCAGGTGCGAGCACCGCCTCGAGTCGCAAGGTCCATGGAGATCGCTGCCGCTGCCGCATTCGGCATCAGCATCGGAATGGTCATGGGGAGAACGCGCCGTGGCCCTTTTTCTTTGAGGACATCCCACGCGTCAAGAAGCGTTCCCAGCCCGCCAATGCCCGTTGCGAAGTCAACGAGGATGCGTTCCTTCGCGTCTGTCGGTTCGCCAGCGTCGAGCCACGCTTCACGGGCAGCGATGACAGCTAATTGGGCAGACGGGTCGAGGCGCTTGAGTTCAATACGCTCAAGAATTTCAACGGCAGGGACCTTGACCCGCCCACCGAATGTCACGGGAAGTTCGTACTGTTCAACCCAATCTTCTGTGAGCGAACGAATACCGCTCTCGCCTCGAAGCAGCGCATCCCACGTGTCTGTGGCGTTCCCGCCGAGGGGAGACGTAGTACCGATGCCGGTCACAACAATCCTGGTCATGTGCTTCTCCCGTGGGTCATACAAAAGAGGTGGCGGGGCCGAAACCCCGCCAACCGAAATTGTTAAGCCTGAGCTCCGACGATGAAGTCAACAGCATCGTCGACGGTCTTGAGCTCCTGAACCTTGTCGTCGGGAATCTTGACACCGAATTCCTCTTCCGCATTGACAACAATCGTCATCATTGAAATCGAGTCGATGTCGAGGTCCTCCGCGAAGGACTTTCCGAATACAACGCTTTCAACGGGAACACCCGTTTCGTCGTTCACGAGGGCTGCGAGGCCCGCGAGAACCTCATCCTTGGACTGAGCCATTATTTCTCCTTTGTGTGGATGTGCTTCCCCATTTTACGGGGATTGTGAATGTTATCTAGGGAAGTCGAACGATTTGAGCTGCGTAGACGAGCCCTGCGCCGAATCCAATGATGAGGGCGTAACCGCCGCTCAACTCCGGGTGCTCCTCGAGAACACGGTGCATAGCGAGGGGTATCGACGCCGCTGATGAATTGCCCATGTCTTCAATGTCACGAGCAATGACGACATGGTCTGGGACATCGAGTTGTTTTGCGAACTCGGTGATGATGCGCATGTTCGCTTGGTGTGGGATGAACGCAGCAAGGTCAGCACTGGTGATTCCTGCGCGATCGAGCGCTTCCTGTGCGACTTTCGCCATTTCCCAGACAGCCCAGCGGAAAACGGTTTGCCCGTCCTGGCGGAGCGTCGGTAGTTGGGTGTCTGCGTCGGTGAAAGCTTGCTTCGTAGTCTTGGTCATGCCGATGGACTCCCATTTGGATCCGTCAGACCCCCACACGGTCGGTGAGATTCCCGCTTCGTCGGCCGGACCAACGACGACGGCACCGGCACCGTCGGCGAGAAGGAATGAGATCGTGCGGTCGGTTGGCTCTGCAACGTCACTGAGTTTCTCGGCGCCTATCACCACCACGAAACGAGCAACCCCTGCTCGGATGAGCGCATCAGCTTGCGCGATTCCGTAGCAGAAGCCGGCACACGCGGCAGAGATGTCGTAAGCCGCCGCCGGGGTGGCCCCAATGGCGTCGGCTACGAGTGCGGCCATCGACGGAGTTGGGACCTCGTTGGAAATTGTGGCGACAATAACTGCGCCAATCTCCGATGGATCAATTCCTGATCTGTTTACAGCCTCGCGTGCAGCTGAAATGGCCATTGCGGAAGCTGTGAGGTTCTCAGAGGCACGTCGGCGCGTAATCACGCCGGTTCGCTGTTGAATCCACTCGTCACTGGAGTCGATCGGACCGACGATGTCATCGTTGGGGACAACAACGTCACCGCGGGCTGCCCCCACCGCGTAGATTCGGGTGAATTCGGAACCGGTTGTGTGTTTGAGCGGTGGCCTGGTCATGATGCCTCCAGCATCTCAATAGCGGCGGTCACGTCGTCGGGAGTCTTTACGGCGACTGTTGGTAATCCCTTGATGCTACGCCTCACGAGGCCAACGAGCGCGCCCGCGGGTGCGAGTTCAATAATGCCTGTCACGCCATCGCGCGCGAACGACTCCATGCACAGGTCCCAACGAACGGGGTTCGACACTTGGCCAACGAGGAGGTCAAGGTAGCGAGATCCAGAGGAAACACGGGAACCGTCGCTGTTTGTGTAGATGGGGGTTGCAGGGTCGGTCGCAACGACTGCGTTGGCTGCGACACGGAGCGTTTCAACCGCACCGTGCATGAACGTCGTGTGGAATGCGCCGGCAACGCTGAGGGGAATCACTCGAACGCCCTCAGGAGGATTTGCTGCGAGCGCGGCAAGAGCGTCGGTTGCACCTGCGACGACGACCTGTCCGCCACCGTTCATGTTCGCCGCGAACAGTCCGAGTTCACTGAGTTTGGCAGAAATGTCGTCGGCGTCACCACCGAGAAGCGCGCTCATTCCCGTGGCAACGTGCGCGGCCTCCGCTGCCATTGCGCGCCCACGCACACCGACGAGCGACATCGCGTCTGACGGGGAAAGAACTCCGGCGAGGGCGGCTGCAGCAAACTCGCCGACGGAATGCCCGGCGAATGCGGAGACACTGGACTCGCGACCCTGGAGCAGAACACGTCCGGTGACAATGGATGCAGCAACAATCAGCGGTTGCGCGATCTTGGTGTCACGAATCAGCTCGTCATCGGAGAGCGTTCCGTGTTCGATGAGGTCAACCTTGGCGGCGTCACTCAAGATTCCGAGTTGTTCACGAACCCCATCTACCTCAAGCCACGGCGCGAGGAAGCCTGCCGTTTGGGAACCCTGGCCCGGTGCGACAACGATAATCATGCTGCCCTTTACGCGTCCCCGCCGACACTGCCGGTCGTGCCAGCGTTGACGTCGTTGAGGCGATATTTCGCGACGGCATCAATGACTTTTGAGCGGTCGATCTCGCCGCGCTTCGCCAGTTGTTCAAGCACTCGTACGACAATCGATTCGGTGTCAATCGCGAAATGACGTCGAGCCGCTGCGCGGGTGTCGCTGAACCCGAACCCGTCAGCGCCGAGAGTTGCGAAATCTGTTGGAACGTATGGGCGGATTTGGTCGACCACGGAGTGCATAAAGTCGCTCACTGCGACAACCGGGCCAGACTCCTTGCGCAAGCGCTCTGTCACGTACGGCACGCGGGGGAGTTCCTCCGGGTGCAGGAAATTGTGGCGCTCGGCGTCGCGACCGTCGCGTCGAAGTTCGTTCCACGACGTCACGGACCACACATCAGCTGCGACGCCCCAGTCATCAGCGAGCAACTGCTGAGCGTTGAGCGCCCAGGGAACAGCGACACCCGATGCCATGATCTGTGCAGGAATTCCAGTGGTTGCCGCCGGACGGTACTTGTACATTCCGCGGAGAAGTCCGTCAACATCCACGTTCTCGGGTTCGGCTGGCTGCACGATCGGCTCGTTGTACACGGTGAGGTAATAGAAGACGTTGGGATCGGCGTGTGTTCCGCCGTACATTCGGTTGAGGCCGGCCTGCACGATGTAGCCAATCTCGAAGGCGAATGCCGGGTCGTAGGCGACTACTGCTTCGTTGGCGGATGCAATCAAGTGCGAGTGACCGTCGGCGTGCTGCAGCCCTTCACCGGCGAGGGTTGTCTTGCCGGCCGTTGCTCCAATGATGAACCCACGTGCCATTTGGTCACCAGCAAGCCACATCTGATCACCGGTTCGCTGGAATCCGAACATTGAATACAGCACGTAAACCGGAATCATCGGTTCGCCCTGCGTTGCGTAAGAGGTTCCAGCTGCGACAAAGGCCGCCATAGCACCAGCTTCGTTGATGCCGGTGTGGATGATCTGTCCGGCGACGC